>CAYZRO010000010.1:0-10489 GCA_964480905.1 uncultured Candidatus Saccharibacteria bacterium | reverse complement strand
ACCTTTGGCTATGCCAACACCCACCTGACCGCGGTAATTGCCGATTGCCACAATCGCTCTAAAACGAAACCGCCGACCTCCGGCAACTACCCTAACAACACGATCTACACCTAAAACTCGTTGCTCAAAATCTGACTTTTCTCTCTCTTCCTTTATTAATTTTTGCTTATCGCTTTTTAACATTTTTTATATCTACTAAAATTTTAATCCTAATTCTCGAGCGGCTTCGGCTATTGCCTTTACTCGACCGTGATACCTATAGCCGCTCCTATCAAAAACAATTTTTTTAATATTTTTTGCCAAAGCTCGTCTAGCAATCTCCTCGCCCACTTTTTTTGCTATCTCAATTTTGCCTTTAAATTTCTTATCTTTAAATTTAATCTCTAAATCACTTGCGCTCACTAATGTCTGACCTTTTAAATCGTCTATCAACTGAACATAAATATGCTGGTTGCTCCTAAAAACAGATAAACGAGGACAATCAGAAGTGCCAAAAATCCTGGCTCTAATCCTTTTCTGACGCCTTTTTCTCTTTATGTGCTTGTTATGTTTGTTTTCCTTTTTTTTATTTATCTTCATAAACCAAAATAAACCAAAAATTTATTTAAAAATATTATCAGGAAGTAGCAGCTACCGCTTTTTTGCCAGGCTTTCGCCTCACTATTTCTCCTAAATAACGTATGCCTTTCCCCTTATAAGGTTCTGGTTTTCTTTTAGATCTTATTTCAGCCGCTATCTGACCAACTAATTGTTTGTCTATACCCATAACCGTAATAATGTTTTTTTCAACCTTAAATTCAATACCTTCGGGAGCTTCTATCTCTACAGGATGGGAAAATCCTAAATTCAAAACCAGCTTTTGACGACCGGATTTTGAATTTTCCAAAGCAGCCCGGTAACCAATACCCACTATTTCCAGCTGCTTTTCAAATCCCTCTGTCACTCCTTGAATCATATTTCTTAAAAGACGTTGAGTTAATCCCCATAAAGCAGAAGTTTTTTTAGTTTCTCTCACAGGGAAAACAATAATTTGTTTATTTTCTGTCTTCACATTCAATTCAGGCTCAATATGAAGAGTTAACTCTCCCTTTGGCCCTTTGACTTTCACTAAATTCTCTCTTATTTCTACTTCGACATTATCTGGGATATTAATAGGTTGTTTGCCAATTCTGCTCAAATTTTTGCTAATCTCCTAATTTTTAAAATTAAAAATTAGGAGATTCTATTAATTACCATATTTCACAAATTAATTCCCCTCCTAATTTCTTCTTTCTTGCCTCTTTATCGCTCATCAATCCCTGAGAAGTAGAGATTATCGCCAAACCATACCCCTGTTTTACTGACTTAATCTGATTAGACTTAACATATATTCTTTGACCGGGTTTGCTGATCTTTTTTAAGCTTTTAATAAAAGGCTGACCGTTTTTGTATTTTAATTTTATCCAAATAATCTTTCGTCCGGAACGCCCCTTTTTCTCGACTTCCTCAACATAACCATTTTTTAATAAAAATAAAGCTAAATCAAATTTAAATCTAGAAAATGGAATCTTTACTGTCTCTTTGCCGACAGCTTGGGCATTTCTTATTTGCGTTAGCATATTAGCAATAGTATCACTCATAATTTTAATAAATTACCAACTGCTTTTTTTAATACCGGGAATTTCCCCTCGCGTGGCTAATTCACGAAAACAAATACGGCACAAACCAAAATCTCTCATATAGCCTTTTTTTCGACCACAACGTGAACAACGCCGAACAAGACGGGTTGAAAATTTTGGCTTCTTTTTTGTTTTAGCAATTAAAGATTTTCTCGGCATATTTTTATTATTTTCTAAAGGGAAATCCTAATAATTTAAAAAATTCAATAGCTTCTTTTCTTTCTTTGACATTACTTAAAACTATACATACTTCCAGGCCAAAAATATGTTTTGCTTCCTCAGCTGAAATTTCAGGAAAAATAATATGTTCTTTTATACCAATCGTTAAATTTCCATTCTTATCAATAGATTTTTCTGACAATCCTCGAAAATCGCGACTGCGCGGCAAAGCTATATTAATCAATTTATCTAAAAAATCATACATTCTCTGACCACGCAAAGTTATTTTATAACCGACTTTTAATCCCTTCCTTATCTTAAAAGCAGCCACAGATTTTTTAGCCTGAGTTATCGCTGGTTTCTGGCCGGCAATCGCCGCTAAATCTTTCTCTAATTTTTCAACCAATTCTTTATTTTCTCGAAAACGCCCAATCCCTGTATTAATTACTACTTTTATTATCCTTGGCACTGCTAAATCGCTTTTGTACCCAAATCTCTCCTTCATGACAGGAATAACTTCTTTAAAGTATTTATCTTTTAAATTTATATAATCATTACTCATAATTCTCAACTTTGCTAATTAAATTTCTTGCTTGCATTTTTTGCAAAATCTAAACTTTTTTTGCCTTAATGACGTCTGACTGACATCTTTAACTACTCTATATCCCACCCGAGTCGGCTTTCCGCATTTCGGACAAATTAATTTAACATTCGAAACATCTATAGGTTTAGGCAATTCAACTATCTGACCTTTTTCCCCTTGACGACGAGGCCTCTGATGCTTTTTAACGATATTTACTCCCTCAACAACAATTTTATTAATTTTAGGCAAAACATCTAAAACTTTACCCTTTTTGCCTCGGTCTTTGCCTGATATTATTAAAACTGTATCATTTTTCTTTATTTTCATAATTTTATTAATTACCTAAATCATTAAAGAACTTCCGGAGCTAAAGAAATAATTTTTTCAAATCCTCTATCTTTTAATTCTCGAGGGACCGGACCAAAAATACGTCCTCCTTTTGGCTCCTTTCCTTCTAAAATAACAGCAGCATTTTCATCGAAACGGATATAAGATCCGTCAGCTCTTCTTAAAGCTTTTCTTTGTCTGACAATTACTGCTCTTACCACATCTCCTTTCTTCACTTGCCTTCTAGGCTCGGCTGACTTAACAGAAGCAACAATAATATCGCCAATTTGGGCATATCGACGCCTCGTTCCTCCCAAAACTTTAAAACATTGAATTACTTTTGCCCCAGTGTTATCAGCTACTTTTAGTTTTGTTCCTGCTTGTATCATAAATAATTAATTATATTAATGATTAATCTTAATAACCTTCCATTTTTTATCACGACTTAAAGGACGTGTCTCTTCTATAATTACTTTATCTCCGATTTTACACTCGTTTTTCTCATCATGAGCTTTATACCTCTTAACTGATTTGTATCTTTTTCTGTATTTCGGATGTTTCTTTAAGGTAACAACAGCGACCACTACTGTTTTTTCCATTTTATCGGAAACCACTATTCCGCTTAAACGCCGCCGATGCGATTGTTTCTTATTATCATTCTTATCTAATTGATGATTATCTTGCTTTGTCTTCATATATTTCTTTATATTAATTCTTCATTTCTTTAATTAAAGTCAAAATGCGAGCTATATCCCGTCTAGTCTCTCTTATTTCTCTTACATTCTTTAATTTTTTATTAACCAAATCAAATTTAAGCTGGAGAAGTTTATTTCTTTTCTCTATCAATAAAGAATGTAATTCTTTCTTTGATTTTTGTCTAAGTTCTTTAGCCTTCATCGCTTTATCGAACAATAAACTTGGTTTTTATAGGCAATTTATGACCAGCTCTTCTCATTGCTTCGCGAGCCATTTCTTCCGAAACGCCGTCCATTTCAAAAAGAATACGGCCTGGTTTAACGGGTACAGCGTAATACTCTACACTTCCCTTTCCCCCTCCCATAGGCACTTCTGTTCCTTTCTTGGTGATAGGTTTGTCAGGAAAAATTCTAATCCAAATCTTACCCCCTCTTTTAACATAACGAGTAATCGCTCGTCTAGCAGCCTCAATTTGCCGGGCCGTAATCCATTTTCTCTCAAGAGCCTTCAAGCCGTATGAACCAAAAGCCAGCTCGTTGCCAGAATAAGCCATACCTTTTGATCTTGAACGACCTTTTTGCCATTTTCTATGTTTTACTTTTTTAGGAAAAAGCATAATCAATAAGTTAAGATTTATCTTTTTTATCTTTATCAGAACCTTCAAAAATCTCGCCCTTATAAATCCAAACTTTAACGCCTACCGTTCCATAAGTTGTAAAAGCAGTAGCTGTCCCATAGTCTATATTGGCCCTTAAATTTTGTAAAGGCAATTCTCCCTGTTTTATCCATTCCTTGCGGGCGATTTCCGCCCCGTCTAATCTTCCTTTAACGAGAATTTTAGCTCCTTTAACTTCCTTATTCTCCATAATTTTATTGATTGCCTGTTTTATGACCCGTCTATAGGGAAGTCTCTTTTCTAATTGTTCAGCAATATTGACCGCCATAATAGAGGCCTGCGTTTCCGGCTTTCTCACTTCTGCTATATCAATCATAATTTCTGTTTTTAACGGTTCTTTTGAATGCTGAGCAAGAATTTTGGCCACTTCTTTCCGTAACACTTCTATTCCTTCACCTCCTCGTCCAATAATCAAGCCGGGGCGAGCAGAATAAATAATAATCCGGATAGAATTTGCCGAGCGTTCTATTTCTATCTTTTCTATGCTTAAACGACCAATTTTTTTCATCAAAAACTCGCGTATTTTAATGTCCTGTTCCAAAATCTCTCTATATTTTTTCTTGCTGAAAAACCAACGAGACCTCCAGTTGGTTAATTGACCTAAACGAAAAATATATGGATGAACTTTATGACTCATAAGATAAAAAATTAACGATTACTTTTATCCAATTCCCTTTGCATCTTACCCCCGTGCTTAATAAACTTACGAGTTGGAGCAAACTCTCCCAATTTATGACCAATCATATCTTCGGTGATAAAAACTGGAATATGCTCTTTACCATTATGAACGCCAAAAGTAAAACCAACCATTTCTGGCGTAATAGTCGATCTCCTTGACCATGTTTTAATTATCGTTTTATCGCCCGGCTTCAATTGACGAATTTTTTTTAATAATTTTTCATCAATATATGGACCTTTTTTTAAACTTCTTGTCATATTTTTTTAAACATTTATTTGATTATTATATTGATTTTCTTCTAAAAAATTTCTGTTTAATACCTTTCAAAGCAGAGGGTTTCTTTTCTTTCTTTATCTCAACTATTTTTGTCTTCTTTGGTTTCAATGTTTCCTTTTCTAAAATTGTTTCCTCTTTCTCTTCGAGATCTTGAACGGGTTGAATTTTCTGTATTTCTTTTTTAACCTCTTGACCATCTGGTCTTATTTTATCCACCTTTGCTTTCTTAAGTCTTGATTTTTTAAGAGTCTGAACAGAAAGTTCACTCAAAATCAAAGTTATATGACTTGTTCTTTTATTAATCGGACTAACCATTCCTCTTGCTCGCGGCATCCAGCGTTTTAATGTCGGACCTTCGTCAACCAAGATTTTAGAAATATAAAGCTGTTCTTCCTCTAAATTAAAATTATGTTTAGCATTGGCAACAGCCGAATTTAATAATTTTAGAATTGGCCGAGCTGCTCTCTTAGTTAAAAATTGCAGCTGGTAACGAGCTTCCTCAACTTTCATTCCCCTGATCAAATCAGCCACTATTCTTACTTTTCTTGGCGCTATCTGCAAATAACGAATTTTACTCACTATTTCTTGACCCATAATGTTTTATTTTGCGCTTTACTTTTTACTTTTTACTTAATATAAACGAAAATATAAAAATTTCTACTTTCTTCTCTTAATAATAAGCTTATCTGAAGCTTTTTTCTTCTTTCTAGTCTTCACTCCGTAAGCCTTTTTACCCCACGGAGTTTTCGGGCCTTTTTTTAATCCTATCGGAGCTTTTCCTTCTCCTCCTCCATGAGGATGATCTGCCGGCACCATAGCCGAACCCCTTACTGTCGGTCGTATACCTTTCCAACGCGACTTACCAGCCTTACCCCAAACTTCTTTATTATGATCAGGATTGCTTAACTGTCCTATAGTGGCATAGCAACGCTCCAGAACCTTCCTTATCTCTCCTGAAGGCATCTTCAAGTGAACATAACCCCCTTCGCAAGCTAAAACTTGAGCCGCTATTCCGGCTGATCTAACCAATTTTCCTCCTTGACCCGGATTTATCTCAATATCATGAACCAATGTTCCTGTCGGAATATTTTTCAATTCCATACGATTGCCTGGTTTTAAATCTGCTTTCTCTTGGCAAATAATTTTATCGCCTACCTTTAAACCATCCGGAGCCAAAATATATCTTCTTTCACCGTCTGCATAACAAACTAAAGCGATAAAACAGCTTCTATTCGGATCGTATTCCAAAGATTCAACTTTAGCAGGGATTCCCATTTTGTCTTTACGCTTAAAATCAATAATCCGATACAATTTCTTATGACCTCCGCCTTTATGACGGGTAGTAATTCTCCCTTTATATCCTCGACCAAACTTACGGCTTATTTTTTTCAAAAGTTTCTTTTCCGGCTTTTTCTTAGTTAAAATACTATAGTCAACTTGAACCATTCCCCGTCTTCCTGATGTTGTTGGTTTATATATTTTCATATAATTATTTTGGTATAATTTCTATTTTATCATCGGGATGCAAACTCACAATCGCTTTTCTGTATCCCTGTCGAAATCCTTCAATACCGCCTAATCTTCTCTTTTTAGCTGGGATATTAATAACATTTACCTTCTGTACTCGTACGCCATACAAACCTTCTATAGCTCTTTTTATCTCTGTTTTGTTAGCCTGACGACTTACTTTAAAAATATACTTGTTTTTCTCTGCTAAATCAGTTGATTTCTCAGTAATATGCGGATTAACTAACACTTTTGTTAAAGACTCAGGCAAATAACTAAGCTTGCTTGCCGCTTTACGAACAGCTTTAACTTGAGGCTGCTTTTTCTTTAATTTCAAATCAGCATCCCTTTGCTTATTTTCTTCTTTTCTTTGTTCTTTCTTTGGCTTTCTAAATAAAATCATATGGATATATTAGGAATAAAAAATTTTTTCTATAATTTTTAAATCATCTTTTAATAAAATAAGATATTTATGCTTTAAAATATCTACGACATTTAAACTATTTGCGGCAATCACATTAAATTTAGGGATATTTCGACTAGCTCTAATAACATTTTCCTCTTTTTTGGGCAAAACCAATAAAGCACTTCGATAATTCCCTATTCCTAAGTTTTTAAAAAATTTACTCAAAAAATCAATCATTAATTTTGTTTTCGGCTTATCAATCTTTAAATCGTCTAAAATAATTAACTCATTATCTCTTAGTTTTCCTGAAAAAACCATAGCTAAAGCTTTTCTTTTCATTTTTTTATTAATCTTCCGGGAAAAAACTCTGTCTGTAGTCGGGCCAAAAGTAACGCCTCCGCCACGCCATATAGGAGAACGTATTGAACCATGACGAGCCCGACCTGTACCCTTTTGGCGCCAAGGCTTACGACCTCCTCCTCGCACTTCACCCCTATCTTTAGTCTTGGCAACAACCTGACGAGAATTAGCCATCTGGACGACAACTGCCTGATGGATTAAATCCGGGTTAATCTCTAAACCAAAAATTTTTGGATTCAAATCAATCTTTGCTTTCTTTTTGCCTTCTTGATCATAAATCTGAACAATAATCTGTTTTTTCTGATTATCTCCTTTTTTTATATTTAATTTCTGCTTTTTATTCTCTGACATCTTTTTGGTGCTGTTTGTCATTTTATAATATTAATAACTATCCTTTATTCTGTTCTAATCTCAACCAAACTGCCTCTTGATCCGGGGATCGCTCCTTTAATCGCTAATAAATTATTCTCTTTGTCAATTTTAATAATTTGTAAATTCTTTACCGTCACTCTTTGACCGCCCATCCGTCCAGCCATCTTCTTGCCTTTAAAAACTCTCTGGGGAAAAGCAGACCCTATAGAACCGGGAGCGCGCAATGTATGTTTCGTCCCGTGGCTAGCCGGTCCGCCTTTAAAACCATGACGCTTAACCACTCCTTGAAATCCTTTCCCTTTAGATATCCCACTCACTTTAACAAATTCATTCTCTTTAAATTGTTCAACTGTAATTTTATCTCCTATCTTTATTTCTCTTTTATGCCAATCTTTGTCATCCGGACTTATTCTAAACTCTCTCAACCACCTAAAATTACCCAAATTTTTTAAATGACCTTTTAGTGCTTTTGAAATATTCTTTGATTTCTTTTCTCCAAAACCAACTTGAATCGCTTGATATTTGTCTTTATTATTATTTCTAAGCTGGGTAATCACGCAAGGGCCAGCCTTAACTAAAGTAACTGGAATGACCTTTCCGTCTTCACTGAAAATTTGCGACATCTCAATTTTCTGACCTAAAATAAATTTCATAACTTTCTTTAGTTAAAACATAAACTAACGAAAAACCGGGGTAGCCCGGTTTTTCCAGCTAAATCCCGTTATCTACTATTTAATTTAAAATTTAATCATTAACATGTAAAAAATAATGAATTATAGGCAAAGTTTTCTTTCTCTGTTTATCCAGCGACAAAACTACATCTTCACCTCTATATCTACTCCAGCTGGCAAATTCATATTCATTAAAGCATCAATTACTCTTTGAGTAGGATTAAGGATATCTATCAACCGCTTGTGAACGCGCATCTCAAACTGCTCGCGAGAATCCTTATGGACAAAAGAAGAACGATTAACTGTATATTTATGAATTTCGGTTGGCAAAGGAACAGGCCCAATCACTTCAGCGCCATGCCTTTCTGCCGTCTCTAGAATCTGTTTCGCCGAGGCATCTATCACTTTATGGTCATAAGCACGAATTTTAATTCTAATCCGCGGCTTTGATTCTTCTTTAGATTTATCTTTTGCCATATCGCTCTTCTTATCTCAACTTTTAGGGATCTAAATTATTGTTAATTTTCTTATTTAATAATCTTTGTCACTATACCAGCACCCACTGTTTTACCTCCTTCTCTAATAGCAAAACGCTGTTTTTCTTCCAAAGCAACAGGAGAAATAAGCTTTATTTTTAAATTAACTGTATCACCCGGCATAACCATTTCTGTACCTTCTGGCAAAGTCACATCTCCGGTTACATCAGTGGTTCTAATATAAAATTGAGGCTTGTAACCAGAAAAGAAAGGAGTGTGTCTGCCACCTTCATCTTTAGTTAAAATATAAACTTCACCTTCAAATTCTGTATGGGGAGTAACTGTTCCTGGTTTAGCTAAAACTTGACCTCTCTTAACATCCTCTTTTTTAACTCCCCGAAGCAAAATACCTGCATTATCACCTGCTCTTCCTTCGTCTAATGATTTGTTAAACATCTCGATGCCGGTAACAATAGTTTTTTGAGTCTCTTTCAAGCCTATAATTTCTACTTCATCATTCAAATGAACAACCCCTCTTTCAATACGTCCAGTAACAACAGTACCTCTTCCTTCAATAGAAAAAATATCTTCAATCGGCATCAAAAACGGTTTATCAACATCACGAACCGGCTCAGGAATATATTCATCCAAAGCTTTAATAAGCTCTAAAATAGGCTTTGCCGCTTCATCATCTTTAGATTTAGCCTGTAAAGCCTTTAAGGCAGAGCCTCGAATAATCGGAACTTTTTCTCCGTCAAATTCGTATTTAGTCAACAACTCTCTTATTTCCTGTTCAACTAAATCGATTAATTCTGGATCATCAACTTCGTCAATCTTATTTAAGAAAACAACTAAAGCCGGAACGCCAACTTGACGAGCTAAAAGAATATGCTCACGAGTCTGAGGCATAGGACCGTCTTTAGCAGAAACAACTAAAATAGCGCCGTCCATCTGAGCCGCACCGGTTATCATATTTTTTATATAATCAGCATGACCTGGGCAATCAATATGAGCATAATGCCTCTTCTCTGTCTCATATTCTACATGGCAAGTAGCAATCGTCAATCCTCTTGCTTTCTCTTCAGGGGCAGAATCAATTTCGTCAATGCCTTTTTTAGAAGCTTTTAAACCAGCTAAATTTAAAACATGTAAAATAGCTGCTGTCAAAGTTGTTTTTCCATGATCTACGTGGCCAATGGTGCCAACATTAACATGGACTTTAGTGCGTTCAAATTTCTCTGACATTTATTAATTAACAAAGCACAGAGACAAGCAACAATAAAATTATTGTTACTTGATCACTATTGCCTGTTTTTTGTTCTATTATTTTTAATTTTTTTCAACAATATAATAAAATATAATCTAAATAGATAATTTAGTCAATATCTAAAATGGTATATCTTCAATTGTTATCTTTTTCTCTTTTGTATTCTCAATTGGCTCAATCACCGGTTCCTCGTTATTGATTTTGTTATTAACCTCAGCTCTCCATGTTTCTATTTCTTTATTTATCTTCTCAAAATTCTTCTCAGTGTTATCTTGAAAAGAACTATATTTTATTAATCTTTCGTATTCTTCAAGCGGGATAATAATATATTTGGGCTGTTCTCCCTCCACTATTATACAACCCTTTCTTGTCTTCTG
>CAYZRO010000009.1:0-10546 GCA_964480905.1 uncultured Candidatus Saccharibacteria bacterium | reverse complement strand
CCAGCAAGCAGTAATTGATGTATTAACTTCAAAGATAATTCAAGCGGCTGAGAAAACCCAAGTTAAAACTCTCATGCTTTCAGGGGGAGTAGCTTCTAATTTAGAATTAAGGAAGCAGTTAAAGGCAAAAATTAATAAACAATTTAAACTTCTAATTCCCCCGCCATATCTTTGTACAGATAATGCTTTAATGATTGCTGCAGCTGCTTATTTCCATCTCCAGAAGAATGAAAAGATGACACCATGGTCAAAAATTGCCGCCCAAGCTAATTTAAGACTTTAATAATATTAATAGTATAAAAAGTATAATAAAATGTCTATCCGGGAAATTATAACAATTTTTCATAAATACCATCCTCAAGCTGATACCAAAGTTATTGAAAGAGCTTACCGCTTTGCTGAATATGCCCATCGAGGACAAAAACGTCTTTCTGGCAAAGACTATTTTGAACATTGCTTTGCTACAGCCAAAATTCTAACCGACATAAGATTAGATGCCTCAACAATAGCTTCTGGATTACTTCACGATGTTATTGATGACACTCCGATAACAATTCAACAAATCAATAAAGAATTTGGTCCACAAATTGCCTTTCTTGTTCAAGGAGTAAGCAAATTAGGAAAAATTAAATTTAAAGGAATACAAAAACAAGTAGAAAACTTAAGAAAACTCTTGTTGGCCATGGCAGAAGATATACGCGTTATTCTTATTAAACTAGCGGACCGCCTCCATAATATGCAAACCCTACAATATCTTCCTCCGGAAAAGCAAAAAAGAATCGCTTTAGAAACCTTAGAAATTTATGCGCCCATTGCTTATCGATTAGGTATGGGTGAAATAAAAGGGCAATTAGAAGACTTGGCGTTTCCTTATGTCTATCCCCAAGAATACACTTGGTTAATGAATAATGTTAAAGATAGATATAATAAGCGAGAAAAATATTTAAAAAAGATAAAACCACAAGTAGAAAAATTATTGACTTCATCTGGCATACGGCCCTTTGAAATCCATTCTCGGGCTAAACATTATTACAGCCTTTATAATAAGCTTATCAGGCATCAAATGGATCTAAGTAAGATATATGATTTAGTCGCTTTAAGAATTATTGTAGAAACTATTGAGGATTGCTATGCCGCTTTGGGCATCATCCATAAAAAATGGAAGCCACTTATTGGACGTATTAAAGATTATATAGCCTTACCTAAACCAAATGGCTACCGCTCGCTGCATACAACTATTTTCTGCGAAGATGGAAAAATCACAGAAATGCAAATCAGAACACCTCAAATGCACGAAGAGGCAGAAATGGGTATCGCCGCTCACTGGGCATATGTTGAAGCTGGCAAGCCATATAAAGGGATATCAGCTGACAGAAAAGAACTAACGTGGGTAAATCAGTTAAGAGACTGGCAAAAGGAAATAACCTCCTCAGAAATTTCACCTGAAGAATTTCTTGAATCATTAAAAATTGATTTTCTCAAAGACAGAATTTTTGTCTTCACGCCAAAAGGCGATGTAATAGATCTGCCAGAAGGGGCTACGCCAATTGACTTTGCTTATCGTATTCATACTGATCTTGGCCATAGCTGCTTTGGGGCAAAAGTCGACGGTAAATTAACCTCTCTAAATACGCCATTAATGAACGGTCAAGTTGTTGAAATTATCACTCGCAAAGAAAAAAGACCAAGCCGAGATTGGCTGGAAATTGCCAAAACTAACTTAGCCAAAAATAGAATTAAAAACTGGCTAAGAAAGAATGAACCTTTAGCTAAAGAGCATAAATTTTTACCTGAAAAAACAAAAATCTTAGTGACACCGTTTTATAAAATCAAAAAAATTGTCAAGAAAGAAAAAACAACCGCCAGCCCTATTTTAGTAGAAGGACAAGATAATATTCAAACCACCTTAGCTCATTGTTGCCGTCCTTTACCCGGAGATGAAATTAAAGGATTTGTCTCAATCAATCAAAAAAGCGTTGTCGTCCACAGAATAGATTGCCCTAATTTACGTAAAATCAAAAATCGCCAACAGTTGGTTAATGTCAATTGGCGATCAACTAAAGGCCCTTATCAAACAAACTTAGAGATCAAGGCTATTGATCATTTGGGCTTAATAAAAGAGGTCAGTAGTGGAATTAGCAATCTAGGGATAAATATTGTCAGGCTTAATGCTCATCCCGATTCTTCGCCTCACCTGATAAAACTCCAAATAATTCTAGAGATAGAAAATACAAAACATCTCCAAAAGCTTATAGAACATTTACAAAAAATTAATGGAATTATTTCTGTCGAGAGGCAATAAGTTCAAGCAATTCTCTGGCAAAGTCCTTTAGGCTCCGGGCATCGGCAAACTCAATGGAAATTCTCTTTTTACGGCTAGTAGTTGAAATAGAAACAGGATAACCTAGAGCATCTTTTAACTTTACCTCTAAACCCTTCACATTAGGATCAATAGCTCTTTTAATTTTTACATAAATATTGTCAGTAGCATTTCTCGCCTTCTCTTCTGCTTCTTTAACAGTAAGTCCATTCCTGATAATATCGTAATAAAGTTTAAATCGATAATTAGGAGCTGCGGCTAATATTGCTCTGGCATGAGCTTCAGTTATCTTGCCCTGAACTAATCCATCTTGCATTTCCGAAGGCAAATCTAATAAACGCATTGAATTAGCTACTGCTTCTCGACTTCGTCCAACTTTTTGAGCAATCTCTCTCTGACTTAAACCAAAGCGGTCATGTAATTCTTTAAAGGCCCGAGCCGCTTCCAAAGGATTTAAGTCCGCTCTTTGAATATTCTCTACCAAAGCTAACTCTAACTTTTCTAAATTTGAACTTTCACGAATAATTACCGGTATAGAAGGCAATCCGGCCATCTTTGCCGCTCGCCATCTTCTTTCTCCAGCAATAAGCTGATATTCATCTACCCTTCCTTGTTTTGTCTCTTTTTCAATCTTGCTGACCAAAATTGGCTGTAAAACTCCATATTCTCTAATTGAATCGGCTAATTCTTTTAAACTCGCCGGATCTATCTTCTCTCGCGGTTGGTGAGGATTAGGCTTTATTTTATCGATTTCAACATTAAAAATCGCTTTTTTGATTTCTAAATCAGAATCAACTTTCTTGTTTCTGCCTTTTGATGCTTCTTTAATTAATTCTGCAGACTGCTCTGTTTTTATTATATTTTTCTTCTTGGGAAAATTCTTTTTAGGAATAAGAGATTGGAGTCCTTTGCCTAAAGCCATATTTTTAAAATATTATTATTACAATAAAAAATTACTGCAATAATATTTTAATCATTAAATTATTATATCACAATTATAAATTTTCCTCTGCTAAATGAAGAATCTCTTCGGCTAACTGACGATAAGCCCTAGCTCCTTTAGAAAACGGATTATATTCAAGTATTGTTTTGCCATAACTGGGCGCTTCAGCCAAACTAATATTTCGCGGAATTACTGTATCAAAAACATAGCCGGGAAAATTTAATTCTACTTCTTTTTTGACTTGTCGGGCTAATTTGTTACGACGGTCGTACATTGTCAATAAAGCTCCCATAATTTTTAAATTATCGCGTCCTAAATTTTCTTTAATTAAGTCAAAAGTCTGCAAAAGATGGCCCAATCCTTCCAAAGCATAATATTCGCATTGAACAGGAATAATTAAATCATCAGCGGCAACGATACCATTTAAAGCCAAAATGCCCAAGCTTGGAGGACAATCAATAATTATAAAATCATAATCTGTACGAATACGCCTTAATACTTCATAAAGCTTAAATTCTCTATTTTCATAATTTACCAACTCAACGCCTGCCCCAGCTAAGTCTGGCGAAGAAGGAATAATATCGCAACCAAATATTTTAGTCCGCCTGATAGTATCTTCCGGCAAAAGACCGCCAACTAATGTATGATAAAGATGACGAGGAATTTCATTCGGATTTAATCCTATGCCTGATGTAGCATTTCCTTGCGGGTCTAAATCTACCAAAAGCACATACTTGCCATGACCCGCTAAATAAGCACTTAAATTAATAGCCGTCGTTGTTTTTCCTGTCCCCCCCTTTTGATTGACTAAACTAATAATTTTAGCCATTTTAAATTCTTAAAAGATTATCTTATTTTCAATATAACATTTTTAAAAAAAATTAACAAATAAGATAATTGACAAAAGAGGTTTTGTTGATAGACTAAAATTAAAGACATTTGCCGCTGTGGTGGAATTGGCAGACACGCAGCACTCAAAATGCTGTGAGCGTAAGCTCGTGTCGGTTCGAATCCGACCAGCGGCATACATATTCAATCAGAAAAACTATTCAGCGTATTTCTTTTTATTTCTTGCTGTGATTAAAAAATCTCAGTAAGTTTTTCAAAATCCTCCTTCTGTACGATTTTTGTATAAAAATTATAATAATTTCTCGTTTAGCTTTCGCTAATAAAAACTTTTGTTAAATCTTTAATTGTTTCTTTCTTTTAATAAGTATTTTCCTATTTTTAATTCTTATTCTACCTTCGGCAAAGGCTTTAATCCCTCGACAGATTAGTTTTTCCTCTAAAGGATGTATCTTATCTTGAAGACTTTTCACAGTCTCTTCATCTTCTATTTTAACAACTGCCTGAGCAATAATTGGTCCTGTATCTATGCCTTCATCAGGAACAAAATGCAAAGTACAACCCGTATATTTAACCCCATAATCTAAGGCTTGTTTTTCAGCATTTAATCCAGGAAAAGCCGGACAAAGAGAAGGATGAATATTCATTACCCGCCACGGAAATCTTTTCAAAAACTCATTTGACAAAACTAAATCCCATCCCGCCATTATAACCAAATCAATTTTTCTTTTAACAAGTTGGCGGGCCAGTTCTTTATTAAAAGCCGCTCTCGATTTACCCTGTTTTAACCATTTCTTTAAAGAATAAGAAAAAGATTCTATGCCCCACTTTTCAGCTAATCTCACGCCTTTTGATGGTTCTCTATCGGAAACAACTAAAACTAAATTAGCATGTTTATATCTTTTCAAACATTGGTAAATCGCAGGCAAACGACAGCCTTGTCCAATTAGAACCGCCACTTTTATTTTTTTATTTAAATTCAGCATAACTTTATTTTATAGAAAGTTAATAAATAAAGCCGCTATCGCCGCCAAAAGAAAAGCAATAGGCAAACTTAAATTAAAAAATTCAAAGAGAATAATTAAAATAATCAACATAATAATCCTGCCTATACTTAAAGCCATTTCTCTAAGGACAGTATATTCGTCCACATAATGACCTTGATCAGCCGCTCTTTCGTACATTAAAGTATCAAAAGGCAAACGATTAACAATAGCGGCAAAATTATGAAACGTACCGATAACAAAAATTTGAAAGCCAGTATCTATAAATATTTTCAAAAACCAACCGCTAGAATACAAAAAAGAGCCTAATTTAACTAGTTTTTTCTTGCTTATTCGATCGCTCAAATCGCCAAAAATTAACTGAAGAATGATGGTTATAAAAATAATCACAGAAGAAATTAAACCGACAGAAAGATATTGACCATTAAGAATTTGGTAAATAAAAATAGGCCATACAGCAAAACCAGCCACAGATTGAGCTCCATCGCCGCCATAGGCTAATAAAAGTCTACGATTAGCTTTCTTGAACAACTCTTTAAAAGATTGAATATAGGAAAAACTAAATTTCTCATCGCTTGATCGCCTCATAAAAACAAAAGGTATCATTGAAACTAACGTCAGAATAATTGACAAGAAAAATAAAACTTGAAAGCCAAATTCAGCAACAATAAAACCGGCCGCCATAGGAACAAAAATACTTATTATTGAAACAACTGCCTGGAATAAAGCTAATTGCCTGCCTCGCTGCAATGGATCGCTTAATTCAGCAAAATTAGTATTAAAAGGAATCCAATATAACACTCTGTAAAAAACTATGGAAATTATTGCCAGAAAGGCAAAAATAAAAGGGGAGCTAGAAAAGCAATAAAGACTTATTAAATAAAGCAATAAAAACGGCAAACTCCACAGCATTGAATTTTTCAAAGAAGTTCTTGACATAAACATAGCTCCCGGCGCCACTAAAAATAAATTCATTATAAAAATAGAAAGATAAAAAATTAGAACAGCTTTAATAGAAAAATTAAACTGCTCAAACAGAAAAATAGGCGTAAATAATGAAAGCAAGCCAAGAGCTATTCTCAAAATTAAACGATTAGAATACAAAGCAATTAGATCTGGAACAAATCTAACTTTCAAATAATGCTTAAAATGACTAAATATAATCATTTTTATATCTCTAAAATTTTTAATAATTCTTCTTTGTTGACCGGACCAACTCGAGAAATTTTGGGGCTTGGTGTAGTTAAGTCTAAAATTGTCGAAGAAGAAGATTTCAACAAACCGTTATCTAAAACCAAATCTGGGCAATAATATTCTTTATTAAAATTCTTAATTATATCATCTGCGTTACAAATTGATCCCTCGCCTGAAATGTTAGCCGAAGTACCTATTAAAGGAAATGTTAAGAATTTAAATAAATCTTCAATAAAAAAATGTTTAGAAATTCTAAGAGCAACAGTTGGACGACCGGCTGTAATAATATCAGGTACTCTTTTCTTCTTGTTTAAAACAACAGTAACAGCCCCCGGCCAAACGGCCTTAAGAATTTTTTCAATACGAGCATCTATCCAAGCTAATTGTTTAGCCATTTCTATATCTTTAATCAATAAAGGAAGAGGTCGACTAAAAGGGCGTTTCTTAATTTTAAAAATGCGCCTAACAGCATACTGATCGTCAGCATTCGCCAAAATCCCATAAACTGTATCGGTTGGGCATACTACCGTTCCTCCTCTTTTAATAATCTTGACAGATTTATTAATAACTTCTAAATACTCATCTGTCTTTAGAAAACTTCTTAATTTAATTATTTCCATAAACAACAATATTTATTAAACGATTAGGAACAAAAATAGTCTTTTTAATCTTTTTGTTTTTTATCCGCTTTTTAATTTTTTCTCTTTTAAGGGCAAGCTCCTTGGCTTTCTCTTCATCTATATTAACAGGCACTTCTATTTGGTCTCTAACTTTCCCATTAACCTGAATAATTAGTTGAAAAGATGAACCTTTAACCAGTTTGGGATTATATTTGGGCCAATTTTCTTCAAAAATAGATTTATTTGCCTCAATTAAACCAATCTGATGGTAAAGTTCCTCGCAAAAATGAGGAGTCAAAGGAGACAAAAGCCTTAAAAAAATGCCTATTTCTTTTTTTGATAAGCACTGACCTTCTTCTGACCAGAAATTAATAAATTCCATAAAAGCAGCTATGGCTGTATTAAATTTAGTTTCTTCTAAATCTTGACTGACTTTTTTAATTAATTGATGCAATTTATGAATAATTTCTGAATTAGGCTGACCAATCTTTTTAGGATTATTGACTAAAGACCAAATGCGTTTTAAAAATCGATAACATCCTTCCAAACTTTCTGAATTCCAGCTAATTGATTGATCAAAAGGTCCCATAAAAAGTTCATAGAGGCGAAGAGTATCTGCTCCGTATTGTTTAACAATTTCATCCGGCTTAACTACATTTCCCAAACTTTTACTCATCTTTCGATTGTCACTGGCTAAAACGATACCATGGGAAGTCCGACGGGCATAAGGCTCTAAAGTAGGAACAATACCTAAATCATGGAGAAATTTATACCAAAAACGAGAATAAAGCAAATGAAGAGTTGTATGTTCCATTCCGCCGTTATACCAGTCAACCGGTAACCAATATTTCAATTTGCTCTTGCTGGCTAAAAATTTATCGTTATGAGGATCTGTATAACGCAAGAAATACCAAGAAGAACCAGCCCAATTAGGCATAGTGTCTGTCTCTCTTTTCGCCCATTGACCGCATCGAGGACATTTAACTCTCACCCACTGACGAATATTAGCTAAAGGCGACTCTCCTGTTCGAGTAGGCTGATAACGCCTAACATAAGGCAATTTTACAGGCAAATCCTTTGACGGCACCGGGACAATCATATATTCTACATCATCAATAATTGTATAATCGCGCTCTAATTTAAGGCGTCTCCTCTTATTGCTTTTTTTCTGATGAAACCTTTCCCAGCAGTTACGGCAATAAATAATTGGAATCGGCTCGCCCCAATAATGCTGTCGAGAAAATATCCAATCACGAAGCTTGAATTGAACAGCCGGTCCTCCTAAATGCCGTTCTTTTAACCATTGGGTAATTTTTTTAATAGCTTCTTTTGAAGATAAGCCGGTAAATAAGCCAGAGTTCACTAAAATTCCATATTCTGTATAAGCTTCTTTTTTTATATCTCCGCCCGCCACTACTTCGCGTATAGGTAATTTGTATTTTTTAGCAAATTGATAATCTCTCTTGTCATGCGCCGGTACCATCATAACTGCTCCTCCGCCATAAGTAGCAATTACATAATCAGCGATCCAAATAGGTATCTTCTCGCCGTTGATCGGATTAACCGCCTTACAGCCTTTCAACTCAATACCAGTTTTTTCTTTACTTAAATCTGTCCTCTCCAACTCGCTCTTACTTTTGGCTTGTTGGATATATCTTTTTACTTCATCAAAATTCAAAATGGAAGATTTTAATTTTGAAATTAATTCATGTTCCGGAGCTATAACTAATGCAGTTGCGCCAAATAAAGTATCGGCTCTCGTTGTAAAAACCTCAACTGAATATCTAGAATTAGCAATCAAAAACTTTATTTTTGTTCCTTCAGAACGGCCTATCCAATTAATTTGTTGATTTTTAATTTTCTCCAAATAATCTACCTTCTCTAAATCTTTCAGTAAACGGTCAGCGTAAGCGGTAATTTTCAACATCCATTGTTTAATTTCTCTGCGTTCGGTTTTCGCGCCACATCTTTCACAATGACCTTGAATTACCTCTTCATTGGCCAGGCCTATCTTGCAGCTCGGACACCAATTAATAGGAATGCGCGCCCGATAGGCTAACCCCTTCTCAAAAAATTTTAAAAATATCCATTGAGTCCATTTATAATATTTAGGATCAGTAGTATTTACTTGCCGAGACCAATCAAAAGACAAGCCAAGAGATTTTAATTGTCGGGTAAAAATTTTTATATTTTCTCTAGTTATTTTTGAAGGATGAATACCTGTCTTAATAGCATAATTTTCTGTAGGCAAACCAAAAGCATCCCAACCAATAGGATAAAGAACATTATAGCCTTCCATACGTCGTTTTCGGGCAATAGCGTCTAAAGCAGTATAACTGCGCACATGGCCTACATGTAAGCCATCACCGGAAGGGTAAGGGAATTCTATCATTAAATAATACTTTGGTTTACGCGAAAAATCTTTTGCCTGAAATAATTTCTTTCTCTGCCAAAATCTCTGCCATTTTCTTTCAATAAATTTAGGATAATAATTTCTCATATCTTTTCATCAAAATTATTAGAATTTTATTACCTCTATTAAAGATTAAAATTAAATTTCTCTATCTTTCTTAATAAGTCGCCAATGATATAAATATAGCGGCAAACCAATTAAAATCATTGCTAGATTTAATGAAGCTTCGCGTTGTCTTTTAGCTACCAAATAATTTAAATTCTCTTTTTGCTTCTGCCAATTTTGATATTGAATAAGCCATTGATCAAAAAGCGCTTTCTCAGAATTTGACAAACAATAGCTTGATTTAGACGACTGGTCTTTCTTTTGTCCATCTTGTTCCATAACTTTTTTAATTTGAATTGGAGATTGTGGCGGCGCCATCCGCATCAGTTTTTCATCCAAATCAGCCTGAGTAAAAATAAAAACCTTTAAGCCCATATCAAGAAATCTTACCCCAGCAATAATCAAAAGCGTCAAGCCAACTAAGGAAAATAGATAGAGATAT
This sequence comes from uncultured Candidatus Saccharibacteria bacterium, assembly GCA_964480905.1. Taxonomy (GTDB): domain Bacteria; phylum Patescibacteriota; class Minisyncoccia; order Portnoybacterales; family JAGGTM01; genus CAYZRO01. The sequence continues at coordinate 659 of CAYZRO010000009.1, read as the reverse complement.
ATTGTCCGAATAATAGAGTGTTGTCGCATAATAGATTTTTATTTCTAATTTTTTAAAAAATGTAGAATTTCTTATTATCTCTTTAATCGACCACTAAAAAATTTTTTAAATAAATAATCACATAAAACTTACCAGCTCCCTGCAGATTCTTACCAATATCTATCTAAAAAATAATAGCAAATTATCTTTTTTTTCTACTTATTTACTTGATTATTTTCTCATAAAAAGTTTGGCTTGGCAAGACTTAATTTTACTAAAAGACTATAATCATGACATTTTAATCTGATAGAATGTATTTACATATTGACAAAAGCAAAACAGGAAGTCATTTGGTAAACTTCCTGTTATTTTCTTTTTTTGCCACAAACATACTGTTATTTAATTAAACTCTCCTCAAACCTCAAACTGACAAAAATTGTATCTTATCGCAATTACTGACCCTGACCGCGCCTTCGGCGAACAACAGGCGGACAAAAATTCCTTCCCCCAAATCCCCTTCCTTTTTGCCCGCCTGCTTAAGCTTCGCCCGATTTTTTGGCGGGATTTCAAAAATAAGGGTGGTGGGTAGGTTTAGATTGTTAATTCAGCAAGTTTGCTGTACCTCGTTTTTTCAAAATCCTTTTGGTCAACGCGCAAGAATGTCCATTTTACTCCCGTGC
>CAYZRO010000008.1:0-10588 GCA_964480905.1 uncultured Candidatus Saccharibacteria bacterium | reverse complement strand
CATCTACAGGCAACTCCGGAAGTACATCGTTCTGGCAAACGCCAGAAGGCCAACAGTACTTTGGCAGTGTTAATCCTTATACTGGGAAACCTGCCAATGTAACATCTACAGGCAACTCCGGAAGTACATCGTTCTGGCAAACGCCAGAAGGCCAACAATATTTTGGATACACTAATCCTTATACTGGAAACCCTCTAAGTAATTTTCCTGTCTGCGGCAGCCAACAAACTCTAGAAGAGCTTCTTTCACAATTAGGTTATACAAATAATGGCGATGGAACATGGACTAATTCAGTAACAGGATTTGTATATACTATTACTAGTGCTAGTAGAAGTCATAGAACAAGAAATTTATCCTGGAGCATGTCAGGTTATACGATTGAGTTATTACAGACTAGTGGAGGTGATACTGGAGGTGATACTCCACGAACTCCACGAACTCCACGAACTCCACGAACTCCACGAACTCTAACTGTTAACCTTTCAGCTAATCCATCTTCTGGTTATGCTCCTTTGGATGTTACTTTAAACGCCACTGTTGGAGGAACAGCTACTGGCTCAATAACATATAGATTTGATTGCGAAAATGATGGCATTTATGAATATCAAGGACCATCTTCTCATACTATTTGTCATTATGAAACTGCCAACGAATACACAGCAAAAGTTGTAGTAAGCACACAAGGATTATCAGCTAGTGATTCTGCTAGAGTAAATGTTTTATCTAAACGTCACTGGAGATGGAGAGAGATTAGGCCTAAATAAAACAACAAAAAGTTCTCTATTGGTTTTATTAATTTACTTACAATTATGAAGAATACATCATCTTTACATTATTATCGTTGGTTAATTCTTGCTTTTATTGTTTTTCTTTGGTTCTTCTGTTATCAATACGCTTGTTTTAACAACGAAATAAAAAATTTAGCCATTCATCAAGCACAGTTGAAAATTACTTCTTTCCAAACCAAAGAAGCCTCTTTAATTATTGATTATGGCGATATCCAACAACCAAGAACTTTTAAGGGAACAGTAGAAGAAGGTATGACTATTTATGACGCTTTGCTAGCGGCAAGCGCCGGAGGCAACTTTAAAATAAATTTAACTAATTCCGGACAAAAAATTAAAGCCATTGACGGTTTTGCCTCTAATTCAGAAAAGCAGTGGCATTGCTACTTAAATAAAATAGCGAAAAATGAAATAGACATTTTCCAAGAATATATTAAGCCAGGGGATGTAATTAAATTCGTATACGAATAGAAAGATTAAACATTAGCCTTGTTGACAAAACTAAACACAACCCCTTGAGGGGTTTTGTTTAGTAAAATTAAATATATCTATTTTCGCAATAAAAGCCTGGGCTAAAACTGCTTTAAGAATCTTAAATCACTTGAATAAAAAAGGCGAATATCATTTATTTTATATTTCATCATCACTAGCCTATCAATACCGATACCAAAAGCGAATCCCTGCCAATAACGCGGATTATATCCTGCCGCTAAAAAAACATTAGGATGAACCATACCAGCCCCCATCATTTCTAACCAGCCCGTCTGGGAACAAGTAGAACAACCTTTTCCCTGGCAAACAATACAGCTCATATCAACCTCAAAACTTGGTTCGGTAAAGGGGAAATAACTTGGCCTTAACCTTATTTTTATCTCTTTATTGAAGAATTCTTGAAAAAATTCTTTAATAACAGCTTTAAAATGCGCTATATTAACATCTACGCCAACCATCAAACCTTCTAATTGATAAAATTGTATATCATGAGAAGGATCTGTGGCATCTCTTCTAAAACAACGACCATAGGAAATAAGACGCAAAGGCGGATTATTTCTTTCCATATAACGAACTTGTATAGGCGAGGTATGCGTTCTTAAAAGCCATTTAAAAATCCCTTTGCCAGCTAAATTAATCGGTGAAAGTTTTAAATAAAAGCTATCATGCATTTCTCTTGCTGGATGATTAGCTGGCACATTCAAAGCATCAAAATTATAATAATCATTTTCTATTTCCTGTCCCTCAATAATCTCAAATCCCATTGATTGAAAAATATCTTTGATTTTCCTTTGAGCCTGAGTAATCGGATGTAAAGAACCGTAATTGGGCAAAATACCGGGAACAGTTACATCAAGACGCTTTTTATTCAATTGATCATTCTGTATTTTCTTTAACTGTTTGGCTCGTTCTTCAATAATTTTCTCTAAAAAACTTTTTATCTGATTAATTTCCCTGCCTACTTGAGCCCTTTCTTTCTGAGGCATATTTCTAAGTTTTTTTAAAATAAAAGAAATTTTCCCTTTGCGCCCTAAATATTTACGAAAGACTTTATCCAAAATTTTTAAATCCTCGCTCTGCGCAATCTCCTCAACTGCTTGTTGTTTAAGAATATTTATTTTCTTTAACATATTTTTTTATATTTTATCAAAATTATTTAAAAAAGCAAATAAAAAAGGGTCGAATTTTCGACCCTTCCTAGCTATTAAAATTTCATCGTTACGACTCCTCCAACTTCCCAATTATCCAATTCTGTTAAAAAAATTGAAGGGCCCACCCTCTTTTCTATCTTTTGGTTAAAATAGGTTCTATATCTTCCTTTGATCCCTATTGCAATCTCATTAGTTATTTTATAAACTATACCACAAAAAACGCCAAAACCAGCTCTAAATTTAACCCCTTCTGATTTGTCAACCCATATTAGTTTATTTGCTATCTCTTTATAGCTCAAATCTATGTCTAATACTGAAATTGGAAATGAAACGCCAAACTTAATTTTAACAGGAATTTCAATTGGATAATTCAAATTTGCTGTAAGATTCGGCTCGAATGTAAATAGATTGATTCTATATTTTTCTTCTCTCCAATCTTCAAAAGAGCAACGTGAAGAAGTAAATGTTATCGGGTAAGAAGTTACTTTATCCTTATATTGAGCCAAGCTCAAACTTAGCCCTAATCCTAACCTTGCTTTCCCTAACATTACCCTATCGCTACTTTTTAAATCTTTTATCACACTTACTCTTACTCCCTTTCCACTTCTGCCGCCATTTCTATTTTCTGTCGAATATTTTATAATCTCTTCATTATTTACTTGAGCTTCGTAACTATAAGGAGAACCAATAATGCTTTGATAGTTTGATAACCCTCTAAATTGAGGCTTATGTATCAATTGCTTATAGAACATTTCAACTTCAATCTTAATTTTCTCATTTGCCATTGCGCCTTGAGGATAGATACAGATATAAATCAAAAGGACCATACTTACTAATACTATCCCTTTTCTCATAGCATACCTCCTTTAAAGAAAAAATTTTAAAGATCTAATACATTAATACTATAAAAAATTTTAAATTTTGTCAATATAATATACAGCAAAAAATTTTTAAAATTAAAAATTTTTTCTTACTAACCGGCGAATGCCAAGCGTCACGCCAAAACAAATTTAATACAGAAAAGATTAGAATTACAGCGAAGCGCCGAGGCAAGAACCTTCAAAACTCTGAAACTGAATATTGGCGGAGAGGGAGGGATTCGAACCCTCGGTGCCCCTTTAAGGCACACCTGTTCTCCAGACAGGTCCGTTCGGCCACTCCGGCACCTCTCCTTTAAACATATTTACTTCGGTATAAATCTAAAAAACAATAAAAATTTCATTTTCCATCCTTTTAGCAATTTGATCCCAATCATACTTCTCAACAATAAGCTTATAAGCATTTTCTATTACTTTTTTTGTCTGTTTCGGGTAAGCTATAATCTTTTTAACTGCTTCAGCAATTTGTCTAGGATTATCCTTATCTACGGCCCAACCAGTAGCTGGCTTATCTGGATTACGCTCAGCGTCAAATAAAAAATCAGCAATACCTCCTTCTTGAGTAGCAATTACTGGCAATTTGCTAGCCATCGCCTCAATAAACGAATTTCCCATCCCTTCTGATCGGGAGGGCCTAACAAAAATATCCGCCACCTTAAGATACTTAGGTAAATAATTATGCTTAACAAACCCTAAAAAAAATACCCTATCTTCTAAATGTAATTTTTTTACTAATTTTTTAAGGCATTTCTTTTCTGATCCTTGACCTATTATCATAAACTTCATCTTATCAGGTAAATACTGAAGAGCTTCAATAACAACATCTATTCCGTTTTTCTTCACTAAACGAGAAGTGGTAACAAGAATAATATCATTAAAAGAAAAGTTCAATTTTTTTCTTAAAGCCGCCAACTCACAATCTGAATATAAATGACTGAATTTTTTTATATCCACTCCGTTAGGAATAATAAATAAAGGACCCTTAAAACCCATCTCTCTAGCCCAACTACCAAGATAACTAGAAATTGCTTGAATAATATCTGCTTTAATAAAAATTAATTTAAATAAAGGATAAATAAAAAATACTTTCCTTTTAATCTTTGATAAGGGACTTCCTTCTTGAAGCGTTAATAAAAATTTTATTTGAGGATTCAGTAATTTAAAAAACAATCCGGCGAAGCCAGCATAATTAGCCATTACCGCCCAAACAAAATTATAATTTTTTTTCTTTTTCAAGCCTCTTGCTTTTAAAAGAGCAAAAAAAGGGAAAAATATTTTCGCTATTTTTATGGGCCTAAAAAAACCAACCCGATAGACATTTAACTTACCAATTTTTTCAAATTTAGAAAGTTTTTTATTAAATCTCAATGTAATTAAATCAAAACTAATATTTTTTCCAGAAATTCTATCAGTAATTTCTTTTATAGATACTTCTGCTCCGCCCACTAATGGATAATATGCCAAAGAAAAAATAAGAATGTTTTTCATATTATTGCTTTAAAATAATCAATAGTCTTCCTCAATCCTTCTTCTAATCCAAACTTTGGCGACCAAGCTAACTCTTTTTTAGCCAAACTAATATCAGCCCGCCTCCTTTTTGGATCACCATCAGGCAATGGATAATAAATAATATTACTGCAAGAATTAGTTAATTTAATAATAGTTTCTGCCAACTCTTTAATTGAGACTTCGTGTGGATTGCCTATATTTACCGGTCCAATAAAATTATCTTTTCTCATCATCTTAATTAATCCCTCTATTAAATCATCAATATATTGAAAACTTCTCGTCTGACCACCATCGCCGTAAATAGTTACATCTTTCTCTTTTAGGGCCTGAATAATAAAATTGGGAACAACCCTTCCGTCATCTTTTGCCATTCTCGGCCCATAAGTATTAAAAATTCTAACTATTTTTATATCTAAGCCGTATTCACGATGATAATCCATAAACAATGTTTCAGCACATCGTTTGCCTTCATCATAGCAAGCCCGCGGGCTTAAAGGATTTACATTTCCCCAATAATCTTCTTTTTGTGGATGAACTAAGGGATCTCCATAAACTTCGGAAGTAGAAGCCTGAAGTATTCTTGCTTTTTTATTTCTGGCAAACTCTAACATATTAATTACACCTAAAACATTAGCCTTTACTGTTTGTACAGGATCTTCACGATAATGTATCGGCGAAGCCGGACATGCCAAATTATATATTTCATCTATAGCCCCTCTCCATTTAAAAACATTTTCAATATTATGTTCCACTAATAAAAAATTTTTATTATCCAATAAATGAACAATGTTATTTTTAGAACCGGTAAAAAAATTGTCAAGACAAATTACCCTATTGCCTTCTTTTAAAAGCCTCTCGCATAAATGCGAACCAATAAATCCGGCTCCGCCTGTAACTAAAACTTTCTTCATAAAACTCAATAATTAACTATTTTTTATAAAAAGGCAACTGTTTAATAAATTCCTCTGCCTCTTTTTGAAAACTGGGGTCAATTTCCCCGGCTTTTTTAGCGGCAGCGAAAGCTTTATTATAATCGCCCATTTCTTTGTAAGCAACAGCCAACGAAGCATAAAGTTGAGCATCATTAGGCTTTAAACGAATGGCCTCCTGATAAAGTTTTATAATCTCATCATAATCTTTAATTTTAAGATAAATACCAACTAACCTCAATAAATCGTCAACATTATGATAATTATAGCCCTTAGCAACTGCCTTATTGATTATCTGAAGGCCTTTTTCAACTTCTCCCGATTCAGAATAAGCGACACCTAAATACCAATAAGGCAAACTGATATTAGGATTCAACTCAACTGCTTGCTCAAAAGCTTTAATCGCATTATCATAATCCTTTTTAAGCAGTTCAGCTTGTCCTATCTCGAAATAAAGCCGCTGGTTGGTTGGACAAAATTTGAGAGCGCTTTGCAAAACTTTAATTGATTTATCATAATCCTCTGTATTGTTGGTCAAATGACCCAAAATTGTATATAATCTCCCTAAAAAAAGTTTGGGCAAATAATCTAAAGGATTCTCAACCTCATTTTTTTTCATATAATCGATTGCTAATTGAAGTCTTTCCTTTTTCTCTTCAACTGAAACAGAATTATAATTAACAAAAGCTAAAGCGTACTTGGCGAAACGATTTCTAATCTCCATTTTGCCGGGAACATCATAAGACAAAGCTTCTTTATATTTCTCCAAAGCGCGTTGATGCTGCTTGTGCCAAGAAGCGACAATCGCCCGCGTAGTGGTATAATTTGCTATAGCTGGTTTAATATTGGTCTTAAAAATAGTCAAAACAAGAAAAATTAACATAATAAATACCAAAATTATGCCGGGCTTAGTTTTCGGTTCCTCTGCCGCTTCCTCGAACCCCTTTTCTTTGTTTTGATTCTCAATTTTTGATTCGGTATAAACCAAAAAATTTAACCAAGCTAAAATCAAAAAAAACATAAAATAGTTAACAAAAGTGTCAAAAATAAATGAGTTATGTATTAAATAACTAACAAAAATAGCTAAAAGAGTTATTCCGTAAAGATAATTCTTTTTTAAAATTTTAAAAATTATTCTAAAAACAAAAAACAAAATAATTAAATAGCTCAGCAAGCCAAAAATGCCCATAGTTGTAGCGATATCAAAAATAAAATTATGCGCCCTATCCCAAAGCGTCACTGATCCTTGGTTTTGAAAGAATAAAGGATTAAAATGGTTGTTAAAAGCGATATTAAAATTATCAGGTCCCCAACCCAACCAAAATCTATCTTTCCATCCTTGCCAAGCCGCATGCCAAGCCCAAAATCTAGTTTGAATGGTATAAGTCTTAAAAGAGATATCAGTAATTCTTCTTAAATAGGGACTCTGTTGAATCCATGAAGCATTATGATTTAACCAAAGAAATAAACCTGTTGAAATAATTAAACAAAGGAAAATAATTATTCCCCATCGCCACTTTGTTTTTGTCTCTTTGTTTAAAAAAACATAGCCTAAAGCGAAAATAATCAATCCAATAATTAAAGCGCCAATTGAACCTCTAACGGCTGTCAGTAATAAAATAATAAATTCTAAAACAGCAACTAAACCATAAAAACATTTCCATGCTCGGTCAGTTTCTGGTCTAAAAAAGAACATTAAAGAAAGAAAAAAGTTAAAAAGCAAATAACCGGCAAAGAGAGCTGGATTGCCTACAGTACCAAAGGCTCTCAAAAGACCATGTCCAATAAAAAAACTAATATCTAATTTCTGGCCAATCGCATAAAAACAAGAAAGCAAGCTAACAAAAACCGAAAGTCTCAATATTTTTAACCATTCTTCAGAACTTCTGACAACGCTAATGAGAATAATAAAATAAATCCAGTAGTGGATAAAGGTAAACATGCCACCCATTCTCTCCAGCGTTCCCCAGAAACTGCGGTAAATATTAACACCGGTAAAAGATGTCAAAATAAATAAACCGGTAAAAATAAATAAGCTCCAGACTAAAGGATTCCATTTGGGACGATATTTGGGATAAGAAATAATTAAAAGGAGAAAAACAAAAAACATCAATTCAACCAATGTTCGAAAACAGACCACCTTGCCAAAGTGAAAAGGAGAAAGAAATTCCCAAAAAATTACTAGAGGGAGAAAAAGGGAAATATAAATACCCCATTTAAGCAAATTAAGATAGGTTTTTTCTAGAGATTTCATGAATTTATATTCTTGTTTTCAATTAATAACTGATATTAAAATACTATAAAATGCTTGATTTTACAAGATAAATATGTGTATAATACAATAAAATCTTGACTAAAATTACAATTTATTGTTTGAATATCGAATTTTATCTATCTTATCTATCTTTATGTTCAAAGAAAAAATAAAATATTTCTTTTTAATTTGCGGCGATGTCATTTCTCTTTATTTATCGCTTTATTTAACTCTGCAAATTCGCTATTTGGAAAATTTTAATGCTGATATTTATCTAAAACATTTTCTTCCTTTTACTATTATTTATTTCTTCTGGATACTTATTTTATATATATTTGGTTTTTATGAAACTAGAAATAATTTCGGGTTGGAATATTACTCAACATTACCTTTAGTGATTATTATAAATACTGTTATCGGTGTTATTGCTTTCTATTTTGTCCCTTATTTCGGCATTACTCCTAAAACAAATTTAGTCGTTGATATCATTATTTTTACCATTCTATTTGTTCTCTGGCGATATTTTTACAATCGCTTACTTACCTCAAAAGCCTGGCAAATTAATGTCCTAACTATTGGTAAAGAAAATGACTTCCAAAAATTAAAAGAAGAAATTAAAAATAAACCACAATTAGGCTATAAAATTATCGGACCTGTTAAAGAAAATGAAATTAAAACTCCTTCGGATCTATCAGAAATTATCGTCCAAAATGACATCAACTTAATTGTCACTTCAATCTCGCCTCACAAAAATCCCCGATTAACGAAAAATCTTTATCAATGCCTTCCTTTGAAAATAAACTTTTCAGATTTAGCTTCTTTTTATGAAAAGACAACCGGCAAAATTCCTGTTTCAGTAATTGGAGAAATCTGGTTTTTGGAAAATTTAATGAAGGAAGAAAAAAAGTTTTATAATTTAGGCAAACGAATTTTGGATATCATTGGCGCGTTAATCTTAGGGTTAGCTTTTTTACTACTTTCTCCTATCATTGCCTTTGCCATAAAATGGGAAAGCGAGGGACCTGTATTCTATAAACAACAGAGGGTGGGAAAAAATGGACAAATTTTTTGGATTACTAAATTCCGCTCAATGGTTAAAAATGCAGAAAAAAATGGAGTTCAATGGGCACAAAAAGAAGATAAGCGTATAACTAAAGTTGGACATTTGCTAAGGAGACTACATCTTGATGAAATGCCTCAATTCTGGAATATCATCAAGGGAGAAATGAGCTTCGTTGGCCCCCGTCCGGAAAGACCAGAATTTGTTTCAGAGCTAGAAAAGATTATCCCCTTTTATCCTGTCAGGCACATTATCAAACCAGGCCTTTCCGGCTGGGCGCAGATTAATTTTAAAAAAGGAAATTCTATCGCTGACGCTATGGAAAAATTGCAATATGAGCTTTACTATCTAAAAAATCGTTCTTTGATTCTAGATATTAGTATCATATTGAAAACCTTAGCTATTATTATCAAAGGACAAAAACAATAAAAAATAAACAATAATAAAATCCGACAATCACTTACTTCATGAAGAAAATCAAGCAGAAAATCTATTATTTCTTGAAAAAAAGTCAAAAATATACTCAAACAGATATGATCTATTTAGCCAAAGGCGGTTTTTGGCTAAGCTTAGGACAAACGATCTCAACATTTTCATCTTTTTTTCTTGCTATTGCCTTTGCTAATTTAATTTCTAAAGAAACATACGGGTTATACAAATATATCCTTTCAATTTTCTCTATACTTTCTCTTTCAACCTTATCAGGAATATCTATCTCTTTAGTTAAATCGGTTTCGCAAGGATACGAAAAATCTATCTTTCAAGCGTTAAAAACAAAAATCAAATGGGGAACAATAGGTGGAATGATCGGCCTATTTTTAGCAATTTATTACTTTTTAAACAACAATTATACTCTTGCAATTGCGTCTCTAATAATGAGCTTCTTTGTACCATTCTTTAATTCATTTAATATCTTTGATGCATTATTGCAAGGAAAAAAACTATTCAAAATCTCAACAAAATATAAAATCATTTCTCAAATTTTAAGTTCATTATTCATTCTTATTGTTTTGTTAATAACAAAAAATCTTTTTGCAATCTTGCTTGCTTTTTTTGTCTCTTGGACGACATTAAGATTAATTTTTCTCAAGATTGCTTTAAAAAACTTCCCACCTAATAATAAAGCAACAAAACAAACAATAAATTTAGGGAAGCATTTAAGTCTAATTAATTTAATAGCAAATGTAAGTGCCCAAGCCGATTCTATTCTAATTTTTCATTTTTTGGGCAGTACCTCTTTATCAATTTATTGCTTTGCTTTAGCGCCAGTTATTCAAATAAGGTCTTTATTTAAATCAATTAACGCTTTAGCTTTACCAAAATTATCAATAAAAGATAAAAAAGAGATTAAAAAAAATTTACTACCAAAAATATTAAAATTTGCTGGATTAATGGCTGTAATTGTTCTTTGCTATTTTTTAATAGCGCCTTATATTTATAAAATTTTCTTCCCGCAATATTTAAAATCAATAAAATACTCTCAATATTTTGCCCTTACTTTATTATTTTTTCCAAAAAAAATAATAAGCA
>CAYZRO010000007.1:0-12947 GCA_964480905.1 uncultured Candidatus Saccharibacteria bacterium | reverse complement strand
AACTGAACGAGGCGACATAGACACTTATCTTTCTTTAGTTGGCGAAAAAGGCATAGAAAAAGATTTCAAAATGGCTTTCCGGCGCAATCTTCATAAAGCTTTAGTCAAAGCGCTTCCCCATTTAGCAAAAACTATAAACATTGAAACAGAAGAAGCTATTACCGCAATCCGACCTCAAGACATTGAAAAAGTATCTAATCAAGCATGGTGGAAAAACGAAGAAAGTAAAGACATTAGAGAGGATGTACTTAAAGTCTCAACTCGTATTTTTCGTCCAGCTCATTTAGCTCAAATAGCTAAAAATAGATCGGCCTTAAACGCCTTTGAAAAATATCTAAGAAGCCTCGGCGATACCTACGAAGAAAGAATAGGAAAAATAAGAGAAATAAATTCTGCTTTAGCAGATTATCTTGAAAATACCGCTGGCGCAGAGAGATGGAACTTGAGGTAAATAAAATCTAGCTCATCATCCCCAAAATACAAATATTATGATATAATTTTAAAAAACTTCTTATTTAACAGATTTAACAGAAATATAATAAAATTAATATGTTAAAACAATATAGCCAAAAAGAAATAGAAGAAATTTTCAATAGTCTGCCCAAAGAACTCCAGGAAACAATTGTTTCGGTTGAAACAGCTAATAAAATAAAAAAAATTGCTTCAGAAAATCAGTTAAATAACATTCAAGCAAACACTTTGGCTAAATGCATAGGTCGAATTCTAATGGGTTTATTAAAAACAGAATATTTAACTCAAATTCTCCAAGCAGAATTAAAAATAGACAATCCTAAAGCAAATAGAATCAGCCAACAAATCATTAGACTTATTATCGCCCCGGTTCAAACTTTTATTCGTGAAAAAAACGCTGTTTATAAAAACGGTTCTTATAATTATCAAAATTCTAAAATCACTCCTTCCCCTGAACAAACAAAACCTATCATAGAAGGCAATATAGTTGATTTAAGCAATAATAAAAACAAATGATAATTCTGACTTATGAGGTTTAAAATACCCCAATATATTGACACCGAGGATAAGCTTATCTGGTCCATATCAATTAAACAATTTCTTTATTTAGTTGCCTGCGCAGGAGTTCTAATTCTGCTTTGGACGCAATTAACCTACAAAGCTTTTCTTATTATCAGTGCCCCGATTGCTCTTTTCTTTTTAGCCCTGGCATTTTATAAAATTAATGGGCAACCGTTATTAAAAATGATTGCGGCAATTTTTACTTATTATAGCCAGCCAAAAACATATGTCTGGAAAAGAAAAAATAAAAGAATAGAATAAAAAAATTATATGTTTAATCCAGTCCCTGTTCAAAAACTATTACCAATAGAAGACATCAAAGAAGGAACAATTATTCTCAAAAATGGAAATATAAGAGGAGTTTTAATGGCCTCCTCAATTAACTTTGCCCTTAAATCAACTAATGAACAAGAGGCTATTCTTTTTAAATTTCAGTCTTTTCTAAACTCTTTAGACTTTTCAATACAAATACTTATTACTTCCCGAAAATTTGACCTAAGCGAATATTTAGAATCATTAAAAGAACAACAAAAAACCCAAACTAATGAGCTCTTAAAGATACAAACCGGCGAATATATTGACTTTATTAAAAGCCTCACTGAATTAAGCAATATTATGTATGAATCATTTTATATTGTTATTCCTTTCAATCAGATAGAAAGGAGAGGAATTCTTTCTAAAATTAAAAGCATCTTTAAAGTCAAAAAGAAAAAGCAAATAAGCGAATTATCTTTCCAACAAATGAGGACTCAACTCTGGCAAAGAATGGATTTTATTGCCACTGCCTTAAGCGAATCAGGAATTAGATGCGTTCCTCTTAATGACCAAGAGCTGGTTGAATTATTTTATACTTTTTATAATCCAGACAGCAAAGAAAAGCCAAAACTAATTGAACAGAAAAGAATAAAAAACGAATTTATGTAATAAATATAAAATTTATCATAAAAATAATAAAATGTTTTCGTTTTTTAAGAAAGAAAAAAGAATAAAAATCGAAAATCCAAAGTCTAATATTGAAGATTTGATAGCTCCGGGGGCTTTAAAAATTGAACCCTCTGATTTGCGAATTGGGAAAAAATATGTCAGGACTCTTTTTGTTTTTACTCTGCCAAGATATTTAACCAGCCAATGGCTTTCTCCAGTGATTATGTGGGACAGAGAAATGGATATTTCCATCTTTATTCATCCGGCCGACACAAAAATCGTCTTAAAAAACTTAAGAAAAAAAGTTGCTCGTATCCAAGCGCAAATCAATGAAGAAGAAAAAAGAGGCAAAGTCAGAGATCCGATGTTAGAAATTGCCCTTAATGACATTGAAGAATTAAGAAATATTTTACAGGAAAAATCAGAAAAACTTTTCCAAATGGGCCTCTACATAAATATCTATGGCAACTCTGCCGAGGAATTGGACAAAATAGAAAATGAAGTGCGGGCTTTGCTGGAAACAAAAATGATTTATCTTAAAGTTGCTAGCTTTAGACAAAAAGAAGGGTTTAATTCGGTCTTGCCAGTCGCGGAAAACAAATTAATGATATTAAACAGTTTAAACACAACTCCCTTATCATCAATATTTCCTTTTGTCTCTACCAGTCTCAGCGACAACAAAGGAATTTTATACGGCGTTAACCTTCATAATAATTCTTTAATTATTTTTAACCGCTTCAGCTTAGAAAACGCCAACACAGTGCTTTTCGGCAAATCAGGCGGAGGAAAAAGTTATTGTGTTAAATTAGAAGCTCTACGCTCTCTTATGTTCGGCACAGAAATTATTATCATTGACCCGGAAAAAGAATATAAATATCTAGCCGAGGCGGTTGACGGAACCTTTATTGATATATCTTTAACATCGCCTCACCATATAAATCCGTTTGATTTGCCTAAGCCACGGGAAGACGAATCAATAGGTGAAATTTTAAGATCTAATATTGCCACTTTAGTCGGTTTGCTCAAAATAATGCTGGGCAAACTAACACCTAAAGAAGAATCAATAATTGATAAAGCAATCACCGAAACCTATGCCTCTCGCGATATTACGCCTAACAGTGAAATTAACGAAATTACACCGCCAGTAATGGGGGATTTGTTAACTATCCTTAAAGGAATGGAAGGAGCCGAAGATTTAGCCTTAAGATTAGAAAGATTTGTTTCTGGCTCTTATGCCGGATTCTTTAACCAACCAACAAATGTGGCTTTAAATAGAAAGCTAATTGTCTTTAGTATCCGCGATATGGAAGACGAGTTAAGGCCAATGGCTATGTATGTTATTTTGCATTATATCTGGAACATTGTCCGATCAGAACTTAAAAAAAGAATCTTGATCGTTGATGAAGCATGGTGGATGATGCAACATCCTGAGGGCGCTGCATTTCTTTTTAGTATCGCTAAAAGAGCTCGTAAATATTATCTAGGACTAACAACTATCACTCAAGACGTAGAAGATTTTCTGAATTCTCAATATGGTCCACCTATCTTAAACAATTCTTCACTCCAAATGCTTTTCAGGCAATCACCAACTTCAATTAATATTTTAGGAAAAACTTTTAAGCTAACTGAAGAAGAAAAAATTATTCTTCAAGGAGTAAAAGTAGGCGAAGGGCTGTTTTTCGCCGGATTTAAGCACGCTTTTATGCGAGTTATCGCTTCTTATACTGAAGACCAGATCATTACGACCAACCCTGCTCAATTATTAGAAATTGAAAAAGCTAAAAAAGAATTAGAGGGTATTGAAAAATAAATTTATGAATCAAGCAACAACAATCGCTAGACTACGCCAATTACGCCGCCAAGACCGATCACAAAAACCCAGAACAAAAAAAATTGAAATCTCTAATTGGGAATTTTTGTTTTTGTTTGCTGTTGCTATCACTTCAGATTTCCTTAATATGATTCTCACAGTATTATTTGGAGCAGGCTTAATATTAAACCGCTTAGTCGCTATATTAACAGCTCTAATAATTTATACCTGGTACATTATCAGATTAAAACAATTACCGAAAAAAAAATCAACAAACCGTCTTTTGCGAAAATTTTTACAAAGATCTTTACTAAGTTTTTTAATAGAACTTATCCCACTTCTTGGGACTATTATAACTACTTGGACAATATTTGTTTATTTGACTTGGCGCGACCTTAAAAAATAGAAGTCATTCATCCATCTATATGAATTATTATTATCAATATCTTAAAATTTCTATTATTGTTACTGCTTTGTTAGCTGTTTTAGGCCTACCTCAATTTGCTCTTGGAGAACAATCTAATGAAAACAGTCAAATATATCTACCTTTCTCAACAGATACTTCTCCAACCGATTATGCAGAAAGCGAACCAATGCACACCATTGAAAATAATAACACCAGTGGTTACCCTCAATCAGGGGCATCAACAGATTCATCAGCAATCAATAATAAAAAATCAGGCAAAATCGATAAAAACAAGTCAAAATCACAGCATTGGGAAGTTAAATTGCCTAACATGCCGGGAGCTTCTGATCCTATGTCCAGCATTGCCCATTATATTAAATATTTTTTTGTCTTCGGCTTGGCTGTTTCAGGGCTCGCAGCAATGCTTTCTTTAATCTATGCCGGTTTTCTCTGGATAACCGCTACCGGCAATCCTACAAAAATTCAGCAAGCAAAAGACAGGATTTTAGGCGCTATCACAGGATTGCTCCTCTTAACTGCTTCTTATGTTATCCTTTATACTATTAATCCTGACTTAGTTGTCTTAAAAGAATTAAAATTAGAAAAGATTAAAGGAATTCCTGGCTCGGGGCAGTTAAATTCATCCTTAGAATGCCAGTGGACAGACGCAAATCTTTTGGAAGGAAAAATGAGTTGCTCTCAAATATTAGGCGATGAATGGTCAGAAAAGTCAAAAGACTATTGCCCTGGAGAAAAAAAAGAAAATTATATATGTTGTTGCAAAACAGGAAAAACCACTCCACCAATAAAAGAAAAATATTTATGGCATAAAGGAGATTGTTCTGATTTAGGAGAAAATTATTACTTAACAAGCCTAAAAAATTGTGGCGATAGTCCGCCCGGACCAGATTATCAATGCTGTTTTAATCCTTATAAATAAAGCTTCCATTTATAAAATTTTAAAACTAAGTTCTTAAAGAGCAAAGCGCCAAATTAATGTTTTAAAAAAAGATCTTTTTTTAAAACATTTAAACCGCCAAACAAATTCATTATTATTAAATAAGTTAATATACTAAAAATAAAAGCTAAAGATAGTTCTTTAGCAGACAAAATATAAAAAACAAAAACCATAACTAACGCGGCTAAAATAATTTTGAAGATTATTTTAAAAGAAAACCAATATTTAATTGTTTTATATAAGAAAATATACATTAATACAGTAACTAATAATTCTGTTAAAACAGTAGAAAAAGCAGCTCCGTAATAAGAATACTTTGGAATCAAAATCAAATTTAAAATAATATTAACTAAAGCGCCTAAACCGTATATCCAGACTAAAAAATTCTGCTTATTTAATGATATCAATTGATTGGAAAAAAGAGCGCCAAAAAAAATTATTCCTAAAGCAAGTATCAGAATGTTTAAAACATTAACTGACGCTATAAAGTTCGGACCACCTAGCAAATTTATAATAGCCGGAGAAAGAAATAAAATACTAATAATTAAAGGAACAACTAAAACCAAAAACAAATCTAAAACTTTCTGCCCTACTTGAAAAAACTTTACTTTATCAGTAAAGGCGTATTTGGACATAAAAGGTATAGCTAAACCGACTATCATATGAGGAAAAAAGGTTAAGCTCTCTAAAATTTTATATCCTAAATTATAAATACCGACATGGCTGGCTGGCTTCATTAAAGAAAGCATAACAGTGTCTAATTTAAAGTAGATCATGGCAAAAACAGAAGCAATTGCCAAAGGTAAAGAATATTTCAATAGCTTAAACCAAAAAGGAAAATCAAAACTTAATCTTACTTTAATGTATCTCTGAGCAAAATAATAAACTAAAATAAAATAAATAAATCCGCTAATAGCTACAGCCGAAACAACTGCTAAAAATCCTAAATTATTTTGGACAAATAAAAAAACCAAGCCTAACTGAGAAAACCGGCATAAAATTTCAGCAAGGGCAATTTTATACAATTTTAAATATTTTTGGAAAATTCCAAGTAAAACCTGACTATTGGACAAAAACCAAAAACCCAAAGAAGCCAAAAAAATGCCTTTTTTTATTAAAACATCATAAGGTAATAACCAGGCAATGGCTACGCCTATACTAAAAAAAGCCAAACCGCTACAAAAACGCAAAGTAAATGCATTACTGGCTATTTTGCTTTCCTGCGCTTCTGGTCGAGAAATTTCTCTAACATTAACAGCATAAAGGCCTAAATCTGAAAGAATAGAAAAAATATAAACATAAGCTAAAATTGTTGAATACTGGCCAAATCCGCTCTTGCCCAAATAACGAGTCAACAAACCAACGATAACCAAAGTTAATAAACTGCTGACAGCTCGACCACCAGCTGAAGCCACTGAGTTCCAAACAACTTTTTGGCTTAAATTCATTCTAATTTTTGGAACCAATACCATTCTTTTATAAAATTTATTTTGGTGACCCGGTTAACTTTATAACTACTCTACGATTCTCTCCAGAACCGGTGCTTTTTGTAAAAACGCCTTGATAATCTGATAAAGCCAAATGAATAATCCGTCGTTCATATGAGCGCATAGGCTGAAGAATAATTTCCTTTCTCTTTAAAATCGCTTCTTCAGCTAAACTGATTGCCAATTCTTTTAACAATCTAGTCTTATGTTCAAAATAATTGTTTACATCTAAAACAAAATAGGATGGCTCTTTTATTTCTTTAGCAACCACTAAACGAATTAAATGTTGCAAAGCATATAAATTGATTCCTTTCTGGCCGATCAAAAAATTTGGTTCATTTGTTTTTATATTAAAAACAAAACCCAATTCGTTTTTCTTTATTGAAATTTCGGCAGGTATTTTCATCTTTAGAAGGAATTTATTAATAATTTCTTTTATTGCTTCGGCTTTATTATTATCATTTTTATTGAAGTTAACTATCTTATCCATACATTTATTTAAGTTTAAATTTATTTTACTTATTTTGAACTCTCTAACTCTCTATTGTAAAAAAGAAATTGCTGAACAATGCTAAAAGCTGTCGTTATAACAAAATAAAGCCCTAAAGCAGAAGGCAATTTCCATAAAAAAAAGACAATTAACAAAGGCATTAAATAAGTCATTTGTTTGCCCATTGCCTGACTAATATCGCTTTGCTTTAATAAGCCTGATTGTGATTTATCGCCGGATTGCATCATCTTTGGCTGTTTGTCTGAAATCATTTTTAGCTGAATAAACTGCAATATGCCGGCAAAAACAGCTAAGAGTAAATTTGGCTTGGTTAAGTCAAAAATACCCAAAAATTGAACATTTAAAGACGCAGGTTTTGAAACGAAACTGTAAAGATGAACCAAATTCTTTGTTGTAAGCCCCTTAATAAAAACACGATAAAGAGCAATAAAAATAGGAAACTGAATAATTAAAGGCAAACATCCTGACATTGGATTAACACCGCTCTCCTGATAAAGACGCATCATAGCTTTTGCTTGCTCTTCTTTATTATCTTGATATCGTTTTTGTATTTCTTTTATTTTTGGCTGTAAATCCTGCAAGCTCTTCTGTGATTTTAACGATTGCCGAGAAAAAGGCCAAAGAATAATTCGTACTAAAATTGTCAAAATAATAATAGCAACGCCTAAATCATGGCCGGGCAAAACATTATAAAGCAAAATTAAAGCATTTAAAAGGGGATAATATAGAAATTGATAAAAAATATTATAAAAAAAAGTCATTGTTTTTGTTTTACCGGATCATAACCTCCTTTGCTAAGAGGATGACAACGCATCAACCTCTTCAAAGACTGCCACAATCCTTTACTTAAACCATTTTTTATAATGGCTTCTTTGCAATATTCAGAACAGGTTGGATAAAAACGACAACCAAAATAATTCCTTCCCCAAGAACACTGCCAAAAATTCTTTAAAATTCCTGTATCGGGTGAAATAATCTTTTGATAAAAATTTATTAAGATTAAAATAATTTTTTTCATTAATCTAACAATCCTGACTTATTAAATAATTTTTCAATTTTCTCTTTAATTGTCTGATAATCTTCTCCAACAATAAACGGCTTAGCAATTAGTATTATATCAAAACTGGTTTTCATTACAGGAAACAAAGATCTAATAACAGACCGCAAACGACGCTTAACCTTGTTCCTAACAACAGCTCGACGATCTACTTTTAAACCTACAATAATACCAAAACGATTATGATCTAATTGGTTAGGAATAAATTTTAAACTGACTATCTTGTCAGAATAAAATTTTCCTTGCCGAAAAACTTTTTCAAAATCTTTGTTTTTGCTTAAACGATACTTCTTATTTAACATTAACTAAACAGTTAATCTTTTTCTTTTTTTCGCCCTTCTTCTTTTTAAAACCCGCCGACCAGGCTTAGTTGCCATTCTTTTCCTGAAGCCATGAACGCGCTTTCTTTTTTTTCTTTTGGGTTGATAAGTAATAGACATATTCCAAATCTTATAACTTTTATTGTAGTTTTAAAAATATCATCTTTTGACAATCCAGTCAAATTTTCCTCATTTATCTACTTTTTCTCCACAAATTATTAACAAAAACAAATACTTTGTTGTTTTTTTCTTGTATTTAAAATTATGTTATACTGTTTCTGAAGAAAAAATATCAGAAAAACCCCTCTCTTTTATGAATAATAAAGAAATTTGGCAAACTGTTTTAGGAGAAATTGAATTAAATATTTCTAAAGCTAACTTTATTACTTGGTTTAAAAATACTGATTTGCTTTCAAAAAAAGAAGGCATAGCTTCTATTATCGTTCCCAATGGCTTTACAAAAGAGTGGTTAGAAAATAAATATTACAAGCTTATTTTAAAAACTTTACGTAATATCTCGCCTGATATTAAAGAAATTAAATTCCATGTAGGCAGTAAAAATATCAATACAGACCTGCATTCAAAAACCAAAAAGCCAAAAATTGATGAAGAAATCAAACAATTCAGTTTTCAAGAATTTGAGATTGATAAAGAAACAAATCTAAACCCTCGCTATACTTTTGAATCGTTTATTATCGGATCGTTTAACGAACTAGCTCAAGCAGCGGCGAAATCAATCACTAAAAATTTAGGCTCAGCTTATAATCCATTATTTATTTACGGAGGGGTTGGCTTGGGGAAAACCCATCTTTTACAAGCTACGGGTAATGAAATCATTAATAAATATAAAAATAAAAAAAGAGTAAAATATATAAGCAGTGAAAAATTTACTGATGAATTAGTAGAATCTTTGGCTAATAAAAAAATTGATGAATTTAAAAATAGATATCGCCAGATAGATGTTTTAATTATTGATGATATACAATTCCTATCAGGCAAAGAAAAAACACAAGAAGAATTCTTTCATACTTTCAATACATTATATCAGAAAAACAAACAAATAATTATTAGCTCGGACCGACCGCCTAAAGCCATTCCAACTTTAGAGGAAAGACTAAGATCAAGATTTGAAGGGGGAATGATTGCTGATATAGGATACCCTGATTTAGAAACAAGAATAGCAATTCTTAAAGCAAAAGCAGCTGCTAAAAAAATAGAAATACCAGAGGAAATTCTTTATTATATTGGCACTCACATTGAAAAAAATATTAGGGAATTAGAAGGTGCTCTTAACAGAATTATTGTTTATACCCAAATAAACAATAAAATGCCGTCACTTAAGCAAGCAAATAAAATTCTAAATAAAATTATTTCTCAACCTAAAAAAATAACTACATACTCTAAAATTTTAAAAATAGTTTCTGAATTTTATGATATTTCTAGAAACGATTTAATAAATAAGTGCCGGAAAAAGGAAGTTGTTTATCCGAGACAAATAGCGATGTATTTAATGAGAGAAGAATTAAAATGTTCTTATCCTTATATTGGAGAAAAATTAGGTAATAGAGACCATACTACAGTGATGTATGCCTGTGAAAAAATCAATCAAGAGATAGAACAAAACGAATCTTTAAATGAAGAAATTAATTTAATAAGGGATAGGTTGTATAATCATTGAGGAAAATTTGTTTATAAACTTCTTATTATTAAATTATAGTTTATTAATAAAAATTTTTATCCCAAAATTATCTGTATATTAATTAACATTTTATCCATAATTTATTTTCTTTGTAAAATCAATTTACATCTAATTTAATTTAAATTTCCACTTATTTATAAAACTTAATAACAATAATTAATTTTTAAATTTAAATAAATAAAAATTAATTATTAAATATTAATAAATATGAAAATTATTTGTTTACAAGAAAAATTAAAAGAAAAATTATCTATAGTCCAAAACATTATTGGAAAAAATCTGACTTTACCAATTCTAAATAATATTCTTTTAAAAACAGAAAAAAATCGTTTAAAAATTTCCTCAACAAATTTAGAAATTGGTATTAATACTTGGATTGTTGGTAAAATTGAAAAACAGGGCAGTATTACCTGTCCAGCAAAACTATTAAGTGATTTTGTCAACAACTTGCCTAATAAAAAACTTAGTCTAGAAGCAAAAAATAATTCTTTAATAATTAAATGTGATAACTATAAAGCACAAATTAAAGGATTAAACGCTAAGGATTTTCCAATTATTCCCAAAGTTGAAAATAAAAAAGGAATAAAAATAAATAATAATATTTTAAAAACTTCTTTATCTCAAGTTATAGGAATGGCGTCTGTTTCAGAGTCTAGACCGGAAATATCTGGTATTTTGTTTAGTTATTCCGAAGGGAAATTGAAAATAGTAGCCACTGATAGTTTTCGTTTAGCAGAGAAAACTATCAGTGATATCGAAAAAAGTGATGTTAATTTCTCAGCTATTCTTCTTCAAAAGACAGCTTATGAGCTGACAAGAATTTTAAATGATAATGATGATGTACAAATTGTTCTAAATAATAATCAAATATTTTTTGAGTCAAAAGATGTACAATTAATCTCAAGGATAATTGAAGGACAATACCCAAATTATCAACAGATTATCCCCAAAAAATTTAAAACAGAAATTGTTTTTGATAAGAATGAATTAATAAATCAAGTTAAAACAACAAGCTTATTTAGTGGAAGAACAAACAATATAAATTTAACTGTTATGCCTGAAAAGTCAAAAGTGAAAATTTTTGCCCAAGATGTGGATTTAGGCGAGAATACCACTTTTATTAAGTGTACAATTAAAGGGAGAAAGCTTGAAATAGATTTTAATTATCGCTACCTTTTAGATGGTTTATCTAATATTTTTTCAGAAAAGGTATATTTTGGCATGAATGATGCATTAGGCCCCGCTTTAATAAAGCCAATTGGAGACAACTCCTATATTTATATTGTTATGCCAATCAAACCTGCTTAATGGATGCATTAAAAAAAATTCTTTTTTCTCACATAAAGAAAAATAACTCTCGTCATAAGCTGAAATTAGCTTTAATTTTTTCTTTTTGGGATGAAATTATTACTGAAATATGCGGAGAAAAATATAAAAACGCTTCAAAGCCGGCTTATTTAAAGAATAGTATTTTAAAAGTAGATTGTCTGAATGCTGTTTGGGCTAATGAGTTTCAGTTATACGAGGACAAAATAAGAAAGGCGATCAATCAAAAACTTAATAAGGGCGAAATAAAAAAAATTAAATTTATTTATTAAAAATTTAATTTATTTTCCTATTTCAATTAATTTTCTATCCTCTTGACGATTAAGAGCTTTGTCATAAGCTTTAACTTTTATTAAATGAAAGCCTTTAGTGAATTTTTTAGGATTAAACCAAATATAATAAGGATGGTCTGAATCTGAACCGATTAATTGATTATCAATAAAGAAATCAATTTGTTTAATACCTAAAGGAGCCGAGGCTTCAACATTGATTTTTAGAGGATTTTTTATTAATTGATTATCAATGGGCGAGATAATTCTAACATTTGGTTGGTTTTTAGGAGTGTGGATATCATCGTATGCATTCGGTATTTCTTGGTCGGTTAAGCATTTGTTTTGGCGGCAATAAACATTTTTCACCCAATTAATAACCGGTATTTCCCAGTTTATATATTGAGGGTCAGTAGTTGGATCCTTTGGTTGATCGCCTAAAGGATTGTTTTTATCTACATAATATAAAATGCAATGAATTTCAGGATAGATTTTTTCTTCAATTAATTCGGGAGGAGTAAAAATAGTTGCCAGTTTACCTGAAATTTTATCTATTTTTATGCTTTTATTTTGAATAAATTGGCCATTCAATATTGGTTTATTTGTTAAGATCGGGCTTGGCGCTTTAAAATATTCTATTTCTTTTGGCAAGAGAAATTCATTTGGCTCTATTTTTTCTTTTTTGTTTTTTATTTCATAAGCTTTTTCCATAAATTCATTCCAAATAGGGGCCGCTACATAAATTCCTGCTCCTCTTTTCATTTTTTTAGTGAAGTCATTATTACCTACCCAGACACCAGCAACTAAGGATGGTGTATAACCGATTGTCCATCCATCACTATAATCTTGAGTGGTGCCGGTTTTAGCGGCAGCCGGACGGTCGGGTAGGTAAAGTTTAGAATGCGCTCCAAACATTGGCGCTCTGGCTTTTTCGTCAGATAAAATATCATTGATTTCCCTAGCTATTTGTTTATCTAAAACTTTAATTGTTTGTTTTTTATATTGTTCTAATATCTTTCCCTGATCGTCTTCAATTTTTAGTATTGAAGTGACAGGATGTTTTATTCCCTCGTTAGCAAAAACGCCATAAGCGGCTGTTTCGTCAAGCAGTTTAACTTCGCCTCCTCCTAAAACCAGCGAAAGACCGA
>CAYZRO010000006.1:0-13401 GCA_964480905.1 uncultured Candidatus Saccharibacteria bacterium | reverse complement strand
GAGAGACCGAGTCTTTTTCTGTCATTGAGAGTAGTAATGCCCATTTTATGAGCTAAATCAATAGTTTCATCAATGCCGGCCAGATAGAGAGTTTTAACAGAGGTAACATTGATTGATTGGGCAAGGGATTGGCGAAGAGTTATTGGTCCCCTGAATTTGCCGTCATAGTTGCGAGGAGTATACGCTTTTTGAGCATTGCTTGGACCGTAAACGCCGAAATCGGTTTTTAAATCAAAAAGAATAGTATCTGGCGTGAATCCTTTTTGTAAAGCAGCTGCATAAGCAAAAGGTTTAAATGATGATCCCGGCTGTCTATGAGGACTGATAGCTACATTAAAATTTCCTTGATTTTTTATATCAAAATAATCCCGCGAGCCTACCATTGCTAAAATTTGACCGGTTTTAGGATCTATAGCCACTAAAGCAGCATTAGTTGCTTGATACAATTTTTCATTTTTTTCTGCCCAGTTTTTTATCGTTGTTTCAGCAATTTGCTGGAGATCCCAATCAAGAGTGGTAAAAACTTTGAGCCCTGCTTTTTCTATGTAATTTTTTCCGTATTTTTTTTCTAAATATTCACGGACATACATAACAAAATGAGGGGCTTTGATGCCAAAATTAGGCGGAACAATAGAAAGTTTTTCTTTTTTGCTTTTTTCCGCTTCTTCTGTTGAGATAAAGCCTAATTGAGCCATTCTGTCAAGAATATATTCTTGACGTTTTTTTAATTCATCAAAATGTGATCCATAAGGTGAATAATAGCTCGGCGCTTTAGGTAGAGCGGCTAGCAAAGCGCTTTCAGCTAAATTTAAATCTTTGGCATGTTTATTAAAGAAAGTTTGGGCGGCTGCTTCAACTCCGTAAGCGTTTGAACCATAAGGTATTTGATTGAGGTAAAAGAAAAGAATTTGATCCTTTGAATATTTTATTTCTAATTCTATAGCTAAAATTGTTTCTTTAATTTTTCGGCTGAAAGTTTTTTCAGGGTTAAGGATTGAATTTTTTATCAATTGTTGAGTAATTGTTGACCCTCCTTGGGTGATTTTTCTTCCTTTAATATCAACAATAAAAGCTCTAATAATTGACTTTAAATCAAGCCCGTGATGTTGATAAAAGGTATCGTCTTCGATAGCGATTGTTGCTTCTTTAAAATACTCAGGAATTTCTTCTAAACTGACAATTGTTCTTTTTTCACCGCCGTGAATGTCATATAAAAGGACTTTGCCAGTTCTGTCATAAATTTTTGTAGATTGGATTATTTCTCTTTGTTTCAGGTCGGCCGGATTAGGTAAGTCTTTAATATAATAAACGAAAAGTCCAATAACAAAAAGTAATCCCCAGACAATTAAATATATTCCTAATTTAAGAATTTTTTTGAGCATTGTTTATGTTATTTTTTTGTAGACAGAAAGAAAAAAAATAAGTATAATAGTATTGCGATAACTTATGTTTATTTTATAAAAGAAAAATTTATGATTCAAGTGATTACTGATTCTAAAAAAATTGAGCAAGTTTTGAAAAGAAATGTGGAGAAGGTGATAGATTATTCTCATTTAAAAAAATCTTTGGAGTCTGGAAGAAAGTTAAGAATAAAATTAGGTATAGATCCTACTGGCCCTAAACTTCATTTAGGCAGAGCCATCGCCCTTTGGAAATTAAGAGAATTTCAGGAATTAGGACACCAAATAATTTTAATTATCGGAGATTTTACCGGACAAATTGGTGATGCTTCTGATAAGAAAGCCGAGAGAAAAACTCTTACTTTAAATCAGATAAAGAAAAATATAAAAAATTATAAAGAGCAAGTAGCAAAAATTTTAGATATAGATAAAGTAGAACTGCGTTATAATAACGAATGGTTAAGTAAGTTAAGGGCTTTAGATGTTGTTAAGCTGGCTCAACAATTTAGTATTTATCAAATGATAGAAAGACGTAACTTTAAAGAAAGATTTATAGCTAAGAAACCAATGAGGCTTCATGAATTAATGTACCCTTTATTTCAGGCCTATGATTCTGTGGCTGTGAAAGCTGATGTTGAAATTGGCGGTTCAGATCAACTTTTTAATCTTAAAGCCGGACGTAAGATACAAGAAGTTTATCATCAAGTTCCTCAAGATATTATGACTTTGGAAATGCTTTTAGGCACTGACGGAAGAAAAATGAGCACCTCTTGGGGCAATATTATAAATATTATGGATCCGCCGCAAGAACAATATGGAAAAATAATGTCTATTAAAGACGAGCTAATTATTGATTATTTTAGATTGGCTAGCCGACTTCCTTTAGAAAAAATTGCTGAGATAAAAAAGCTGTTAGATAACAAAGAATTAAGTCCTCGTGATGCAAAAGCGTTATTAGCCAGAGAAATAGTTTCTTTGTATCACAATCGTCAAATAGCTTTAAAGGCTGAAGAAGAATTCCAGAAAATTTTTCAAAAACAGCAGCTTCCAAACAATTTGCCTTTATTAAAACTGAGCCAAGCCCAAATGAATATTTTAGATCTTTTAGTAAGAACAAAATTATGTTCTTCAAAATCAGAAGCAAAGAGATTAATATTACAGAAGGCAGTAGAGATTGACGGAAATTTAATAAATGATTGGCGCGAGTCGGTGTCTTTTCACAAGAAGCCCAAAATTATTAAAGTAGGCAAACGGAGGTTTGTAAAAGTTGTTGGCAAAAAAGTTAAAAATATTTAGCTTGTTATTTTTTTAAAAAAAAGCGGCTTTTTGAATAATTTTCGTAGGTATTAGGTATAAAGACTTTATTGTTTTAAAAATATTTTTAATAAATTTAAATTTTTGATTGTTATAAGCTGAATCAAATCCTTGTTTTGCGTGAACCCATAAAAACATTTTTAGCTGGGTCGATTAAGTATTGCTTTAAATCTTTTCGGCCGACAATGATATCATATTTCATTTCCGAACGTTTGGCTAAAAAGGCTTCAGTTGAGACTAATTTTTTATCTAAAATAAAAGAAAATTCAACGATTGGTCTTTCTTCGATTCCTAAGGCGCTTTTTACTTTTTTATAATCAATTATTCGTTTTAATCCAAGCCGAGAGGCTAATTCTTGGCAAATTGAGGTTCGATAAGCTCCTGTATCTATTTTGGCTAAAGTCGGATAGTGTTTTCCTTCAAAATCAATTATTTCTATTGGTTCATTGATGCCGATGACTTTTCTGCCTGAGATTTCTTCGAGCTCTTCTTCAATTTCTCCGCCAAAAAGATCTTGGGCTACTCTGATAGCTTTATTAATGGTTTTAATTTTTAAACCAGAAACTCTTCGCAATCTTTCTTCTAAAGGAGCTAAATTAGCGATTTGAATTGATAATCCTGGTCTAGCATTTAATTCTAATATTATAGGCCCTTTTTCTCGATCTATAGCAATATCAACTCCCAAAAAACCAATTTTACTTATTATTTGGGCTTGGATAGCCAATTCTAAGATATTTAACCAAAAAGGAATTTTGATTCCCTTTAATGAAAGACGTGTTCCGGGTACATAGTCTATCAATTTATTGAATTGTATAGCGGTGGTTGTTATCCCGCTGCCCATATCAATGCCTACGCCAATGCCGCCGCGATGTAAATTAGCTCGACCATTTGATTCTTTGGTCGGCAATCGCAATTCAGCCATTAAAGGAATATGATTGTAAACAATGATCCTGATATCTGGATTTCCTCGATAGCAATAAGGTTTTAATAATTTGGTCACTTTTAATCTTTCTTCAAAAAAGGCAATATCAGGCAAATTTGTAATTGAAAATCCTCCATCAAGGATATTCATAATACGGTTTCGTAGATCAGCAATTCTGACTTTACTTCTATCGGCTTTTATCCAGCAATTTGGCTCTTTTTTACTTTTTCCATAAACAATAAGAATGCCTGCTCCGCCTAGCCCTCTATTTGGTTTTAAAGCAAAGCTTTTGGGCAGTTTTTGCCAGTTAAAGTTATTGAGCTCCTGACGGTTTTTTATGATATCATAAGTTGGCAAAATCGGTAGCCCAAATTTACGAAGAAGCTCTTTAGTTAAAAGTTTATTGTCTGCTACCGAGATGCCTTTGCGCGTTCTGGATGGCTTAAGATATTTAATATTTCTGGCATTTATTCCTAAAATGAGCTGAGATTTTCTAAAAAAATCAAACATGGAAATTATTTTTTGTAAGGCAATTCTATGTGTTTAATAACTTCTTTAAAGCGAAAATACTCAAATAGCCTTAAACCAGTCCATCTTCCTAAACCGAAATTAATAAGAATAACAGTTAATAAGACATATTCAGGATAAGACAATATAAGATTTTGTAAGAAATTCCAATTAGCCATATAATAGCAGACAATTGCCAGGACAAGTGTTTCCAATGTTAAAACAATTGCTATTCTGTCTCCTCTTTCAATTTGAGCAGTAACGAATTTTTCGACTAATGTAATGACGATTAAAATAGGGAAGATAGGGATAGATAGTAAGTTAGTTTGATGATAGTAAGAACCAACAAAAAAGATAGCCAAAATGCTCAAAGCTACCGCTGTGAGAACAATGCCCATACGCGGTAAATATAAGAGACGTATTTTTCTGACCAAAAAACGAAAAAGAGTGCCGACCGCCAAAATTAAGATAAAGAAAATCAAGCCGTAAGAAAGCCCAGTGATAAGAAAAGCAAAAGTGATAATTAAAGATGTATATATACCAAAAGCTTTAATGCCAATAACCTGTCTGGCAAAAACAATAATGGTTGCGATAATAGGCAGCATTAGTATTAAAATAATGGTATTTTCCGGAACGCCTTGGTTGCTCATATATTGAAGAATTGATGACATATATTTGGTAGACGGCTATAGCTTTATAATTTTATAGATTTATAGACCGTCTATATTTTATTTTTAAAATTAAATTTTGTACTGTGCGCACAACATATTGCTAAAGCTAAAGCGTCAGCCGCATCATCTGGTTTAGGAGTAGTTTTTAGTTTTAAAATAAATTTTACCATTTTTTGAATTTGTTTTTTTTCTGCTCTTCCATAGCCGACGACAGCTTGTTTTACTTGAAGAGGGGTATATTCACAAACAGGTATTTTCTTTTGTGAGGCTGCCAATAAAATTACTCCTCTTGCCTGACTGACCTTTATTGCTGTTTTAAGATTTTTGAAAAAGAAAATTTCTTCTACAGCAATGATTTTAGGATTGATTTTTTTGATTATTTTATTGAGCTGTTGGTATAACTTTTTAAGCCTTTCAGAAGCGTCTAATTGTTTTGAAGTTCTAATGCAACCGAAATCAATAATCTGTAATTCCTGTTTTGAGTTGCTCATCGTATTTTTTTTAATCGCCCCGTAACCGATTGCCGCTGTGCCAGGATCAATTCCCATAATAATCATAATTTTGATGTTAATTTTTTATTTTTAAATTAGAGTAAATCTCTTGGACATCTTCTTGTTCGTCTAATTCTTCAAAAAGCTTTTGAATTTTTGTTAAAGTTTCCTCTTTTTCTATAACTAATGGATTTTTCTCTATCCATTCCAAGCCCGAAGAATCTATTTCTATAGATTCTTTTTTAAGGTTATTTTTTGTTTCTTCAATTTTGTTAGGGGGAACATATACTTCTAAAAAATTTTCTTGTTGGATAATGTTTTCGGCTCCGGCTTCAATTGCTTTTATTTCTATATTTTCTTTATTGTTTGATTTTTGATCATTAAGATTTATTTTTAATACTCCTTTATAATCAAAAAGATATTTTACGCTGCCCGGTTCCGATAACTTGCCTCCGTATTTTGATAAGATGTGTTTTATTTCGTTTAGAGTGCGATTTTTATTGTCGGTTATGACTTCAATAATCATGGCAATCCCCCCTGGCCCATAAGCTTCATAGGTTAATTCTTCTAATTGTGTATCCTCTAATTGGCCAATTCCTTTTTTGATAGCTCTTTCAATATTTTCTTTTGGCATATTAGCTTTTTTTGCCTTTTCGATAGCCAATCTTAATTTAGGATTAGTTTCTGGATTGCCGCCTTTTTCTTTTGCCGCTAAACTTATTAATTTAGACAATTTGCTGAAAATTTTTCCTTTATTTTTGTCAGTAGAAGCTTTTTGATATCTTATTTTGTGCCATTTGCTGTGTCCGCTCATTGTTATTTATTTTTTATTTATAAACGAAAGCTGTCTTAGAAACAGCAATTTTATCATAGCTGTTTTTGTCAGAAGGGTCAATGTTTGAGGGATTTTAAAATGTCTAAAAAAATTTAAGAGAGCGTTTTTTAAGTAAATGCGTTAAGCTAATAGAAAAGAGGATTGAAGATATAATGAGGGAAAAGGCTAAAATTAACTTTGCTCGAAAATTCTTCTTAATAAATTTTTCATTGAATGACCCTTTTTCTTTTTTGGCCAGATTTGAAGCAACTTGAAGCTTAACATTAGTCATTTGGTATTTTGGAAAATTTTGAACATTTTTTTCTAGTTTTTCATTATAATCTTTGGCCATCTCAATAGGAGAGTATTCTTCTGGTAGATTTTTTTCAATAAAGTTTTCTTCACTAAATTTTTTTGTGTTCGTTTCTGCTGGTTTTATAGAGAAGTTCTTAATATCTGGTAATTCTTTGTTTGATTTGCTATTTAAAATATTAGTTAATCCGGGCGTGGGGGAGCTAGTTAAGAAGTAGTTCTGTTTTGTTCCGTAAACAATAGATTGGTGAGGAGGGATTTCTGGATATAAAATTTTGGAAGCTAATTGTTTGTTAGGATATAAAAGCTGAAGACATCCCCCTTTGATATCGAAATAAAGATGAGTTATTGAATTCAATAAAACAAGAAATTTTTTAGCGTCGATAAAGCTATTATCAGGAAAGACAAAAAAGTTTTGACTAGAAGAGGAGTCGTTTATCTGCCAACCGCTGATATCCATTATTATTTCATTGGGATTATAAATTTCTATCCAACCGTTTTGGCTGTTTTTATTAGCTTCTGGCATAAATTCACTGATAATAATCGGTTTAGGATATATTGTGACTATTAGGGTATCTAAGTCTGAATGGTATCCATCGCTAACATAAAGGCTAGCAATATATTTGCCGGGAAATTTATAAATATGTTCACTAATTTTTTCTGTGTTGGTTGAACCGTCTCCGAAATTCCAAAAATATATTAAATCAACGTCATCTGGATCAAATGATTTTGAGCCATCAAAGATAATAGTTTGATTGATTACCCCTGATTTGTTGGGACCTGCTTCAGCCTGTGGCGGCTTCCCGCCTAAATTTTTAAAAGAAATTTTCTCTTGGCTTTGTTTTTTTTCGGAAACATTTTCTGTTTTTTTCTCTGGGTTTGGGCTTTCTTGGCGGCAATCAACGGTTTGCCAATCTTGAGAAGAATTATTGTCTTGACCTTCTTGTTTTAAAGCTAAACAATATCCCTCTTGGGCATTAGGGATGAAGTCGCCAGCGGTCCAGATATTGTCTTGTATTGCCTTTGATTCATTAGTTTGTCCGCCAGCTCCGTATTCAATATAATCAACTAAATTTTCTGTTGAATGAGTAGTAGAATTAAAAAGAGCAATAACTCCTTTGGTATTGCTCATATTTTTACTAGGACCAGTGTAAAGATCGGTTGCACTGTTTGTTCCCTCTGTATTTATGTGAATAATTACTTTTGCTTTGCTTTTTAATACAAAGTGAGGGAAAGTGTAATATGGAGCTGAAGAAGGATCAAGATCATAATTTGTTAAATCAATATCCTGATTTCCCCTATTATATAATTCTATCCATTCTTTTCCTGTGTCATTTCCCAGAGGGTTATAGAGAATTTTATTAATAACTATTATATTTTGTTTAGCTTTTGCTAAAGATAGAGAAGAGGAGATTAAAGCTAAACTTAAAAAAACAAAAATTAATAATTTGATATTAATTTTTAGCATAAAGAACATTATTTGTACTTGCCAGGATAATTGGGCGCTTCTTTGGTGATAACAATATTATGGGGGTGGCTTTCTTCTAGACCTGCTTTACTGAGCAAGATAAACTTGGCTTTTTTCTGCAGGCTTTGTATGTCTTTTGCTCCGCATAAGCCCATACCCGATTTTAATCCGCCGATTAATTGTTCAACTACTTTTTCAAGCGGACCCCGATAAATAACTCGCCCTTCAACGCCTTCAGGGACCAATTTGTCAGGCGAGATATTTTCTTGATTATATCTCTCTTTTGAACCTATCTTGAGAGCGCCTAATGATCCCATACCTCGATAGCTTTTATAAGCTTTTCCTTGGTAGTAAATTAACTCGCCAGGCGCTTCTTCTGTGCCGGCAAAAAGGTTGCCAATCATAACAGCATTAGCTCCGGCAGCTAAAGCTTTTGTAATGTCTCCTGAATATCTAATTCCCCCGTCGGCAATAATCGTTTTGCCCAATTTCTTTGCTTCTTTAGCGCATTCTATAATAGCTGTGATTTGAGGCATGCCTGCTCCAGTTACAGCTCTGGTAGTGCAGATTGATCCTGGGCCAATGCCTACTTTTATAATGTTTGCTCCACTTTTAATTAAATCTCTGACTCCTTCAGGAGAAGCCACATTTCCGGCAATTATAATTAATTGAGGATATTTTTGGCGAATTTTTTTTACAGTTTCTAAAACTGTTTTGGTATGGCCGTGAGCCGTGCTGATAACGATTAAATCTACTTCTGCTTTTATTGCTTTTTCGGTTCTAATTTCTGCTTCTTCTTTTACGCCAACCGAACAGCCAACTTTAAGCCTTCCTTTTTTATCTTTAGTGGCTAAAGGATAGTCGATAACTTTTTGAATATCTTTATAAGTGATTAGGCCTTTAAGATTTTTTTGCTTATCCACTAAAGGCAGTTTTTCAATGCGGTATCGGTGGAGGATTTTTTTGGCTTTTTCTAGGCTAGTTCCTATTGGGGCAGTAATAACTTTTTTTGTCATTAATAATTTTATAGGACGATTTAGATTGGTTTCAAATCTTAAATCTCGTTTTGTTAAAATTCCGATTAATTTTCCATTTTCTACTACGGGTATGCCTGATATGTTTTCTTTTTTCATAATTTGATAAGCTTGGCCAACAGTTTTGTCTGGCGAAAGGGTAATGGGATCATTAATTAATCCGCTCTCAGAACGTTTAACTTTTTTAATTTCGTTGGCCTGAATTTCTGGATCAAGGTTTTTGTGGATAATGCCCAGTCCGCCAAGGCGAGCCAAGGCAATAGCCATTTTGGATTCTGTCACTGTGTCCATATCAGAAGAAATAAAAGGTATATTTAAGATTAGGTTTTTGTTCAGGGCGGTTCTCGTTTTCACATCACGAGGAATTACCTCAGATTTTTGAGGAATTAGTAAAACATCATCAAATGTTAATGCTAACTTGTTGATGATTTTCATAAGCTTTCTATTTTTGTTTGTTGTTTTATTTTATGAGCAGAGATATATTTTTCGCAGAGCTTAAGAATAAGATTTTTAGCTCTGTGGGGATTAGGGATTTGTTTGAAAACGAATTTTTCTTCTTCTCCGGCCGTTTGGATATGAACATTGCCGAATTGCAACAATGTAGGCAGAAACCCGGATACGTCCACAGTGATATCTTGTATTCTTGCTAAACTGAATTCACTGATTTCTCTTTTAAAAAGCCCTTTTTGTTCAATATCAATAATGCGTTGATTACTTACTATCCAGACATCTAAATAATAATCTACCAAGAAGATAAAAAAGTATGTCCATAAACTAAGCCACCAGAGTGACGAAAAAAACCAGAAGAAATTCCAAAGTTCTTGAGGAACGTCAGAAGTGAATTTTTGGCCAACAATAAAAATAATTAACGGAAAAATGGCGAGAGCTGACGTTTTGATCACTTTAAACAACAGGATTATCCAGTGTCTTCTGAACATTAAAATAAATTCTTCATTCGGTCTGATTTTTGGTTTCATATTTTATAAAGGATTAATTAGTTTTATGAATTTTTCTAACCCCAAAGAGGTTTCCTCTGGTAGTCGATTTAAAGCAATTAGGGCGATGATGGTTAAAATTATGAATCCTGCTATATATAAAGAAGACATTATTCTTGTTTTGTCATTGCTGGTACCGTATTTATAAAAATGATAAATTAACGCTAAACCTATTAAAGCGTTAACTCCAATAACGAAAATAAATATGTTAAAAAAAATAGAATTTATATTTTTTGCTATTTCTGTTAGAAATAGCAAATAAACTTATATTAATTTTTCTTGTTTCGACCCTGCCGTATTTTTTAATTTGAAATTAGTCAAACCCAAATGTTCATAGCTTAAAGGAGTGGCTATTCGTCCTTGAGGCGTTCTGTGAATTAGGCCGGCCTGCAAAAGATATGGTTCATAGATTTCTTCTATAGTATTCGGTTCTTCATTTGTTGCTGCCGCCAATGTTTTAAGCCCTACCGGTCCGCCTTGGAATTTCTCGATAATAACTTTTAGAAGATTACGGTCAGTCGGTTCAAGGCCTAATTGATCTATTTCCATTTTGTCTAAAGCTTCCTGGGCGATTTTAGCAGTAATTTGACCATTGCTTTTTACTTGAGCATAATCTCTGACGCGTTTAAGCAAACGATTAGCTACTCGAGGCGTTGAGCGAGCGCAACAAGCTATAAGTTTTACTGCTTTTGGCTCAATATTAATATTCAATATTTGGCTAGATCTGATGATAATTTTTTCTATATCAGCTGGTTCATAAAAATTCAAATGATAAATTGCTCCAAAACGATTTCTTAAGGGAGATGAAAGCAGGCTGATACGAGTAGTGGCGCCTATTAAAGTAAAGCGAGGAAGTTCTAATTGTAAGGTTCTGGCTGAAGGACCCTTGCCGATGATAATATCGAGCTTGTAATCCTCCATGGCTGGGTATAATGTTTCCTCAATTAATTTATTTAACCGGTGGCATTCATCAATAAAAAGTATATCATAATCATTAAGGTTTGTGAGTATAGAAGCTAGATCCCCTATTTTTTCAATAGCCGGTCCAGAAGTAGTTTTTATGTTTGTTCTTATTTCATGAGCAATCACATAAGCAAGACTTGTTTTGCCTAAGCCAGAGCTACCGTGAAGGAGCACATGTTCAATTGGTTGTTTTCTTTGCCGAGCAGCCTCAATAAGGATTTTCAAGTTTTCTTTTATTTTATTTTGACCTATATAGTCATGAAAATTATAAGGTCTCAGCGTTATATCTAAACGATTGTCGTCTGTAGTTAAATTAGGTGAAGTAAGCATAATAATGCGAGTTTAAAATAATGCTCTTGACAAATATTTAGTTTTCTATTAAAATAATTATAATCTTGTACTAATTAATAGATATAGGTCTAATTGATCTGTAGGCATCGGGGCTTTTTCTTAGACTTGGGTAATCTGGCTCTGGCTGGGTTATTCCTCAGATAAGTCTCAACCCCGTATTGCTTTGTGAGCGGGGGGACCTCCTTATTTTTTTAAATACGGAGGGTGCCTACAGATCAATTAGACCTATATTTTATTATAACGGAGATTTTCCGGTAACACGTTTTAACTCTTCAAAAGTGCTTACTCCTTCGATGACTTTCAGTAATCCATCTTGGTACATTGTCAACATTCCTTGTTCTTGGGCTAAATTTTGAATTTTTTCTGCTGAAGTTGATTGCCTTAGAAAATCTTTAATTTTTTTATCAGGAATTAATGTTTCAAAAATGCCAATTTGTCCTTTATATCCCTTTCCTAGACAAACCGGACAGCTTGAATCTTTATTGGCTTGATAAATTTTAAACTTTTTTGGAATTATTTTTTTGAACGGTTCGGGCAGTTGGTCAATTTCTTTTTGAATTTGTCTATAGTCAGTGTCAGAAAGATGATATTCTATTTTGCATTTTGGACAGAGGCGGCGAACGAGGCGTTGGGCTAATATGGCGTTGACCGCTGAAATCATATCATTGGCTTTTATGGTTAGATTTGAAAGTCTTTCAAAGGCCGAAGCAGCATCATTAGTATGTAAAGTGCTTAAGACTAAATGACCGGTAAGTGAGGCTTGGGTTGCCGCTAAAGCTGTCTCTTGGTCGCGTATTTCGCCGATCATAATAATATTGGGATTTTGTCTAAGTAAAGCCCGTAAGGCTTTGCTGAATGTATAATTTTCTTCTGGATTAATTTGGGTCTGGATAATTCCTGGCAAATGGTATTCAATAGGATCTTCAATAGTAAAAATTTTTACACTTTTTTTGTTTAAATAAGAAAGCATTGCGTATAAAGTAGTAGTTTTCCCTGAGCTTGTTGGTCCGGTTACTAAAATAATACCATTTGGGCGATTTAATATCTTTTTGATTGCATTCAATATTTGAGCGCGCAAGCCAAGTTTTTCAAATTTTATAATTGAAATGTCAGGCCTTAGAATGCGGATAACAACCGATTCGCCATAACCACTAGGAATAATAGAAATTCTTGTATCATAAATTTTTCCTTCTGGAGAATTTATTTTAAAACGCCCTTCTTGTACCTTTTTATGGGTTTCTGTTTTTAAGCTAGCTTTTTGTTTGATGTCAGTAATAACAGCCAAGAACAATTCCTTGGGGATATCAATTATGTCTTCTAAAATACCGTCAATGCGAAATCTTATTTTAAAAACCGTTTCTTTAATTTCTCCATGAATATCGGTGGCGTTCATTTGAATAGCTAAAGCACAGATCCATTCTAATAGTTTATCTACTCTTACTTTGTTAATTTGTTGGATAATTTCTTCTTTTTGATTGATTTTTTCCTTTAGATATTCCCATGTTTGTCGAGAGATTTCTACAGCTTGGCTTAATAAAGAAGTAATGGCATGACCATAAAGCTCTTCTATATAGCGCGGATTACCTACGACTCTTTGGACTTCTTCTAAACTTGTTGTTCCTTCAATAACTCTGAATAAGCCTTCTTGTAAAAGAGTAATCATTCCTTCTTCCATCGCTTTTGTTCTAATTTCATATGAAGTGGCGCCTTTAAGAATAAGTTTTTCAATAACATCGTTAATGGTAAAGAGTTCGAATATACCTATTCTTCCTTTGTAGCCAATACCTAAACACTTTGGACAGCCTTTGGCTCGGTAGAGCGTGCCTATTTTTTTGGGGATATCTACTCTTGCTTTTGGCGAGATTAAGGATAAAGCTTTTTGAAAAGCCTTAACGGTTTGGGTATCGGGCTGATAAGGTTCACGGCAATAAGGGCATAATTTTCTAACCAGTCTTTGGGCAATTACTAAATTTACTGCTGGCGGAATAGAATTATAATTGATGCCTAGCTTATAAAGACGAGCAATAGCTCCCGCAGCGTCATTGGTATGAAGTGTTGAAAAAACCAAGTGACCTGTTAATGCTGCTTGGATGGCGATGCTAGCACTATCTTTGTCGCGTATTTCGCCGATCATCATAACATCCGGGTCTTGTCTGACA
>CAYZRO010000005.1:0-14549 GCA_964480905.1 uncultured Candidatus Saccharibacteria bacterium | reverse complement strand
TCAGCTAGTGATCCTGATTATGATCTCTTTACACTAGACGAATTGCCAGAATTTAATCGTTCTGTTTTGGAGTCATTGCGTCAACCATTAGAAGATGGCATTGTTACAGTGGCTCGGGCTTCAGGCACTATTACTTTTCCGGCACAATTTATTTTAATTGCGGCAATGAATCCTTGTCCTTGTGGATATTATGGCGATCAGCAAAAAACTTGCCTTTGTAGTTCTTATCAGATTATTAAATACAGACATAAAATTTCCGGGCCTTTGCTGGATAGAATTGATTTACATATAGAAGTTCCTAGGTTAAATTATCAAAAATTGACTGACCAGAGAGTTTCCGAGGAAAGCGCAAAAGTGCGCCAGAGAGTTCAGATAGCTCGCCAGATCCAGAAGAAGAGATTTCAAAGTGATTCAGTGATGACCAACAGTGAAATGAATATTTCTTTGATAAAAAAATATTGCCAATTAGATAGACCTAGTCAAGATATTTTAAAACAAGCAGTAGAGAGTTTGCATCTTTCGGCTAGAAGTTTCCATCGAGTTTTAAAAATCGCCAGAACTATTGCTGATTTGTCCGGGGAAAAATCTCTTAAAGCAGAGCATTTAACAGAGGCTTTAATTTATAGACCAAAAGAAGAAATTTAATAAATATAACCTTTGATTCTTTTATCGTGGATATTTAGAGTTCTTACGCTTTTACAAGCCCAACAGAGATAATTCATTTCAGAAATCGTTACCCAAGAGCCTTTAACAGCTTCAACATAAGCGACATGGCCATAAAGACGTCCTAATCTGCCGCCTGAACTGAGCACCATTATTGCTCCTGGAACAGGTTTTTTTCCTGTTTTAAAACCATAACTTCGAGCATTAGATAGCCAATATTTAGCATGGCCATACCAAGGTATTGACCGGCGTTGGGCAATATACCAGGTACATTGGCCATAAGGAAAGTGATTGCCTTTAACTGTTTTATACTTTCTGGCAACAAAATACGTTCTTGATTTAGAAGGGCGATAAACAGGCATAACGCCATCCGGGACAATCAAGACATCGCCGGCTTTTATAGAGCCATCAGCTGGCAAATGATTAAAAGCAATAATTTTTTCTGAATTTGCTTTATACTTTTTTGCTATTCCGTCAATAGTTTCCCCTGTCTTTACTCGGTGCATTATACCGCTAACAGGCAGAATGATAAGTTTTTGTCCCGGTTTTATTAAGCTAGTTGATTTAAGCTGGTTAGCCCATAAAAGAGTATTTGTTGTAATGCCAAAAGAAGCGGCAATGGTTGAAGGTGTATCCCCTCTTTTGACAATATAGGTAATAATTTCTTGGCGAGGAGCTTGGCTGATAAAAGTTAAAGGGATTGAATGGGCTATTAAAGCGTTATTTTGAAGCGTTGGCGTTGAAATAGAGAAATACCCTGTTTCGTTTATCGGCTTAACAATATTATTTTGAGGACCGACTAAGGAGGCTAAAGGACTTGATTTTTGGTTGATTTCTGGGACAAGAGAGATATTCGGCAGGATTTGACTATTGGCTTGTGTGGGATTAATTAAAGCTTTAGAACAATTTAGTATTTGATAGCCTTTTATATTACAGAGACAGACAAAGAGAACAATTAAAAAAACGCCATTTATAAGGAGATGACGTTTAAAAGCTTGATTGGCAACAGCAATTAATTTTTTGTTGATTAAACCAACTTTTGTTAAAAAAGGTAAATTTATTAAACTTGAAAATCCTTCTTGGCGAAGGTATTTTTTAGAAAATTTTTGTTCTTTCTTTTTTAAAAGAAGAAAGAATTTTTTTAGTTGTCTACTAATATCTTTAACAAATTAAATTATTAATTTAATTTGTTATTAGCACTGTAATAGAGTCTGTAATAATTCTTGGACAACTATTATTAGCCTATCTTGGTTTAATAAGTTTGTCAAGTTTTTGCACAATATTTGCACAATAAAGGTTGGTAAAGCTTATATCATTATTTTCTTGAGGCGTAAATGAAATTGTTGTATACTAATTCTATTATGAATATCTTAATTGGCCTTAATAATCAACAAAAGCAAGCAGTAAAAGTTGTCGATGGCCCTTTGCTGATAATCGCTGGGGCTGGCAGTGGGAAGACCAAAGTTTTAACTCACAGAATAGCCTATTTAATTCAACAAGGCATCCCGGCCAAGAATATTTTAGCAGTAACTTTTACTAATAAAGCGGGCAATGAAATGGAACAAAGAATAGCTAATTTAGTAAACTCTAAAAATTTACCTTTAGTTGGCACATTTCATTCAATTTGCGTTCGTATTTTGCGTTCAGAGATAAAAAAATTAGGTTATAAGAACAATTTTGTTATTTATAACGAGAAAGATCAAATAGATTTAGTAAAGAAAATAGTCAAAAGACTTAATTTTGATGTTGAACAATTCAGGCCAGTAGCAATTGCTGAAATGATTTCACGTTTTAAGGATGAATTAATCGATGAAAAACAATACGAAAAGCAAATTGAAGATAATTGGCAGAAGAAAATAGCTCAAATTTATAAGATTTATCAAAAAGAATTAAAAAAAATAAACGCTGTTGATTTTGGAGATTTAATTTTTTTAGTTGTTAAATTGTTTAAAGTTTTCCCTAAGGTTTTAGAAAAGTATCAAGAAAGATTTAAGTATATTCTTGTTGACGAATATCAGGATACTAATCACGCCCAATATCAATTAATCAATTTGTTAGCTAAAAAATATAGAAATCTTTGTGTTTGTGGTGATGACTGGCAGTCAATTTATAGTTGGCGCGGAGCTGACTTTCGTAACATTCTCAATTTTGAACATGATTATCCAGAAGCAAAAATTATTTTGCTTGAAGAGAACTATCGTTCAACTCAAAATATTTTAGATGCTGGCCATTCAATTATTATAAAAAATACCAATCGCAAGGAAAAAAAATTGAAGGCAAAGAAGCCAATAGGCTCGCCTATTTTTGTCGTCAGTCTGAAGAGTGAGAAACACGAAGCCCGCTTTATTACTAGCAAAATCCTTGCTTTACGCTCGATCTATCGCTGGCAGGATTTTGTCATTCTTTATAGAGTTAATGCTCAATCACGGGCTTTAGAAGAGTCTTTAGTTGAATTAAATTTACCTTATCAAATAATCGGTTCTTTAAAATTTTATGAGAGGAAAGAAATAAAAGATATTTTAGCTTATTTGAAGCTTTTAGTTAATCCTAATGACAGACTGGGTTTGGAGAGAATTAAAAAGTTGCGTCCCTTAAAGCAGCTGCCTAATTTAGATTTCCGTTTATCGGTTGTTAAAGAGATTGCTAAAAATTTAAATAATTATTCTTTAGTTAATTTGATTAATCAAATTATTAAAGAAACAGGTTATGAGAGATATTGTCGAGACGGCACTGAAATGGGAGAGTATAGATGGCAGAATGTTCAAGAACTATTGACCGTGGCAAAGCAATTTAGTAGTCGGTCTGCTAAAGAAAGTTTAGTTAATTTTTTAGAACAAATTACCCTTTGGCAGGATTATGATGAGATAAAAGAAAATCAAGATGTAATTCGTTTAATGACCTTTCATTGCGCTAAGGGGTTAGAATTTCCGGTTGTTTTTATTGCTGGCTGCGAAGAAGGAATTTTTCCTTATGCTAAGAGTTTGATCGACAATGAGAAAATGGAAGAAGAAAGAAGGTTATGCTATGTTGCTATTACCAGAGCTAAAGATAGAGTTTATATGACTTTTGCCAGACGACGTCAATTGTTTGGTTCAACTTTAGTTAATCCCCCATCAAGGTTCATTCAAGATATCCCCCATTCTTTAGTTAATTTTTTAAACCCGGAAAATGATGAAACCGGTGATTAAAAATATTTTAAAAAGTTATAGATTTCGTCCTAAAAAGTTTCTAGGTCAGAATTTTTTGATTGACAAAAGCGTTTTTAAAAAAATTATCAAGAGTTCAAACTTGCAAAAAAACGATTTAGTTATTGAAGTAGGGCCAGGATTAGGCTTTTTGACTAATTTATTATTAAAATATGTGAAAAAAGTAATAGCAGTGGAAAAAGACAAAGAATTGGCAGATTTTCTACAGATTAGATTTAAAGGGTCTAAAAATTTAAAGATTATTAAGGAAGATATCTTAAAATTGCAATTAAATTCTTTAATTGGGTCAAGTCGATTTTATAAGGTAATCAGCAATATACCTTTTTATATTACTTCTCCTTTAATCAGGTTCTTTTTGGAATCTCAACCATCTCCTAAATTAATGGTTTTAATGGTCCAGAAAGAAATTGCTCAGCGTATCTGTGCTGAGCCTCCTAATATGTCATTATTATCAGTGAGCGTTCAATTTTATGGTCGGCCTCAAATTGTCGCTTTTGTTAGCAAGAAGGCTTTTTGGCCTTCTCCTAAAGTAGACGCTGCTATTTTGAAAATAAGTCAAATTCAACAACCTTCTAAATTTCTTATAGAAAAATTTTTTAGGATAGTTAGAGCCGGATTTGCTAATCCCCGCAAGCAACTCATTAACAATTTATCTTCTAATTTAAATCTAGAGAAAGAATATGTTGCTCAATGTTTAAAATCGGTGAAGATCAATCCACAAACGCGAGCTGAGACTTTGTCGGTTTTAGATTGGAAAAAACTTTCCAGCAAAATAAAAATGAGACATTAAATGAAAAGGAAAAATGTCTCAAAATGTCCCAAAAATGTCCCAAAAATGTCCCAAAAGATTTTCTAAAAATTTTATTGAGTTTTTATAATTATTAATTATAATGTAAAGTTTTGAATCTTACGTTTTTAGTTTGAAAAATAGATTGGATGACTTGTTTTATTGGCTTATTTGGTTGTTTCATAGCACAGGCAAAAAGATCAATGTGCAAATAATTACGCTCAGGCCAGGTATGAACAGTTAAATGGGATTCTGAGATAATATAAATAAGAGTGACGCCATAAGGCTTGAAATTAAAAAAAGTTTTTTTCACAATTTTTAATCCCAAGGCATTAATAATTTTATTTATAAATGGCTGTAGAGTTCGGTTGTTTAGTAATAATTTTTTGTCAAAGTCAAATACTTCAATGATATAGTGGTAGATTTTAGGTCTTTTTAAAATTGCTTTTTTCATGTTTTTTTAAAAATACACTGTTCTTTAGTGTATTTTTACATAAATTTTATTTATTATTAATAATATATATTATTATATACAAAAAATAAAATAAAGAAAATTTATGTGGTTAAAAGCAAATTTGCATTTTCATACTAATGATGATCCTAAGGAAAATATCCCCTATTCTATTTATCAAGGCATTGATTGGGCAGCTCATTGGGGTTTCCAGGTTATAGGTCTGACCTGCCATCAAAAATTTGTCAATGTTCCTAAATATTGCGACTATGCTCGTCGTAAAGGAATTCTTTTAATTCCTGGCATTGAAGCGAATATAAAAGAAAAAGATGTTTGGTGGTCTGGTGGCCGGCATGTTGGCATTTTAAACCCTGATTCAAAAATAGAACAAGTTCATACCTTTAGTCAATTAGCTGAATATAAAAAAAGCCATCCCGAAATATTAATAATCGCCAACCACCCTTATTTTTTTAGTTGTTTGCATAGTTTGGGTCATTTTTTGGAGAAATATATAGATATTTTTGATGCAATAGAGCTTTCTTGGTTTTATACCAAAGAAATTGATTTTAATCGGAAAGCAAAAAAGATTGCTCAGAAGTTTAATAAGCCGATGATAGCTACTTCTGATACTCACTTTTTAGAATATATGAACAGGAGTTATGCTTTATTAGAAGTGGAAAATAAAACAGTAGAGTCAGTAATTAATGCTGTTAAGCAAGGGAAAATTAGCAATA
Source organism: uncultured Candidatus Saccharibacteria bacterium (assembly GCA_964480905.1). Taxonomy (GTDB): domain Bacteria; phylum Patescibacteriota; class Minisyncoccia; order Portnoybacterales; family JAGGTM01; genus CAYZRO01. The sequence goes on along the minus strand of CAYZRO010000005.1, from coordinate 8,708 downwards.
GATTGAGCCCTTTGTCCAGCAATTTGGAGTTAGCGAAAATTTATTTGCGGTATTTGGTTTGTTTGTAACTTTATGAAAACCTTCCGCCAAAATTTAGGCGCCTTGGGAGAAAAAATAGCTTTGAATTATTTGTTAAAACAAGGATATCAATTTTTAGAGAGCAATTATCAAACAAAAGGAGGAGAGGTTGATATTATTGTTGCGAGAAACAAAAGAAGATTATTTTCTAAGATTTATGAGTTAGTTTTTGTGGAAGTTAAGACATTTCAGAAAAGAGATAACCAGATACCTTTTTTGCCGGAAGACAATGTTCATTATCAGAAAAGAGAGAGATTAATAAAAACTGCCCAGAGTTTTCTTAAAGAAAGAGGTTATCCTTTAGATATCCTATGGCGTATTGATGTAATTAGTGTTAGAATAGATTTGAGAAGAAGGAAAGCTGACATTAAGCATATTCAAAATGCGGTTTATTAAAATAAAAGATATAAAAAATATAGAGAATTATTTGAAACGAATAGATTATTGGCGTGACCGTTTGCTTTTTCCTTTTATTATTCGTTTTTGGCCTCGCTTTATTACCCCTAATCAGTTGAGTGTTTTAAAAATTTTTTTAGGATTAGTTTTGGGTAGTTTGCTTTTTATGGGATGGGGAAATAAGTTATGGTTAGTTTCGTTGTTTTGTCTGGCAATTATTTTGGATCTTTTTGACGGATCAGTGGCTCGAGCTCTTAATAAAAAGACTCGTTTGGGAGCCTTTATTGATCCAGTTGGCGATAAAACTTTGATTCTGCCGGTAGCCTTTTTTTCATTAACTAAATTTTACTATCAATGGTTGCTCTTTTTTCTAATTCTTCCTGAGGTAATTTCTTCAGTAGGCAGTTGGTGGTGTCATAAGAAGAAACAACCTATTGAGTCAAATATTTTTGGCAAGACAAAAATGGTTTTAGAATCTTTTGCTTTTGGCTTTATTCTTTTAAATTGGCCTAATCAACCGAATTATTTTATTTTAATTTGCCTTTGGTTGGCCGGATTTTTAGCAATTGTTAGCCTTTTTGTTAAATGGTTGGGCTATCAAAATAATTGATTTTATTTGTTCATCCGGTTAATTAACAAGGCCAAATAAGATTTTTTTCTGGCGGCTGTATTTTTTTTAATTATTCCGCGTTTGAGCGCTTTATCAATTGCTTTATACGCTTGAGGTAGAATTTGTTTTGCTTTTTCTTGATTTTTTTCTTCAACAAATTTTCTGATTTGTTTTATCAGATTTTTCATTTGCTTTTTTCTGCGCAAATTAAGCAGATGTCTCTTTTTGTTTTGTCGTAAAGCCTTTTTGGCTGATTTTGTAATTGGCATAAATATATTTTTGTTAATTTATTGTAATGCTTTAAAAATTAAAGGTTAAAGATATTTTCTAATTTAACACTAAAAATTAAATTAAGCAAGCTTTATTCAATCGACATCTTGGTTAAATAAGGTTATACTAAAGATAATAAAATAAATAAACTGCTTTATAAGGTTGTTCTACACGATAACTTTATAGAGCTAAATTTTTGATATATTTATTAAAAGGCAAAATTCATTCCAAAGATCACAAGAGCGTAGTGATTAATATTAATGGCATAGGCTTTAGGGTTTTTTGTTCTGAAAGAACATTAAATGAATTAGCCAAAAACGATAATGAAGTGGAGGTATTTACTTATCATTATTTAAGAGAAAATGCTATGGAATTATATGGCTTTTTAACGGCAGAAGAAAGAGATTTTTTTGAGGTATTGATTTCTATTTCTGGCATTGGCCCTAAAGGAGCTTTAAATATACTTTCTTTAGCTACCCTTGATGAGCTGAAAGAAGCTATTCAGACTGGTCGTGAAGAAATTTTAACAAAAGTTTCAGGCATTGGCAAAAAATTAGCAAAAAAAATTATTATAGAATTAAGTTCAAAAATAGATACGAGCCTTTGTTCAGAAGATTCTTCTAATGAAATGAATGAAGATTTATTAGTCATAGAAGCATTGGTTAATATGGGCTATCAAGCAAGAGAGTCAAGAGATGCTTTAAGAGAAATCCCTAAAGATGTTCAAGGAGTAGGTGCTCGTGTAAAAGAGGCGTTGAAAATTTTAGGCAGAAAATAATAAATAAATTTATATTTATTTTATGCAATATGGAGATTATTGAAATATCTAATGAACATCGGGCTTTATGGAATCAGTTTATTGTCGGGAACAACGGATGTTTCCTACATTCTTGGGAGTGGGGAGAGTTTCAAAAATACATAGGTAAAAAAGTCTGGCGTTTTCTTATAGAAGATAACGGAGATATTCTTTTAGCCGGTTTATTAATAAAACACAGCCTTCCTTTCCAAAAAAATTATCTTTATTGTCCTCGAGGGCCCGTTATTAATCAGAAATATTTTCAAAATTTAAATAATCCAAACAACAATCAAAAAAATCTTCTTTTGGATACAGTGAATTTATTTTTTCAGAGCGTAAAAAATATAGGCAAGCAAGAAAAAAGCATTTTTTTACATTGGGAGCCAGAAAATTTATACTTTGAGAGTTCTCAGTTGGTTTCTAGCCCAAAGCAAATTCAACCTCATCAGACCTTGATTTTGGATTTGACTCAATCAGAAGAAGAACTTTTGTCACAAATGCATCCTAAAACTAGATATAATATTAGACTAGGAGAGCGTTATGGTTTGGAATTAATGCGTCTACCGACTATTGATGGTTTTAGTTTTTTCTGGAGCCTTCTTCAGAAAACAGTTCGTCGGCAAGAATTTCGTTCTTATCCGGCTGAATATTACCAAAAGATGTTAACCTTTTTAGGCGGACCAATACCAGAAAATTTTTCTGCTTTAAAAGTAGATTTGTTTTTGGCTCGTTATCAAAATCAATTAATTGCTGCTAATATTTTAGCCTTTTTTGGAGAAAAAGTTGTTTATTTGCATGGCGCTTCTGATTATCAATACCGTAAATTTATGGCTCCCCAGTGGTTGCAATGGCAGCAAATTAAAGAAGCAAAAAGTTTAGGTTACAAAAAGTACGACTTTTGGGGCATTGATGAGATAAAATGGCCGGGGATTACCAAATTTAAGAAAAATTTTGGTGGTAAGATTGTTAATTATCCTTTGGCTTTTGATTTAATTTTAGATAAGTTTTGGTATAAAATTTACTCTTTGGCAAGGAAATTTTTATGAAACAATTGATTAGAAAATATATTCCTGAGTTCTTAATTAATTCTTATCATTTTTTCTGGTCATTGCTGGGCGCTTTTATTTATAGATTTCCTAGTCGTCGAATAAAAGTTATTGGCGTGACCGGAACAAACGGTAAATCAACTGTTGTTTTTTTAATTGAAAAAATTCTGGAAAAAGCCGGTTATAAAGTAGCGAGTGTTTCGTCAATTAAATTTAAGATTGGCAAAAGAGAGTGGCTTAATTTTTTAAAAATGACTATGCCAGGTCGAATGCAGCTTCAAAAATTTTTGTTTCAATCAGCAAAGGCTGGTTGTCATTATGCGATCATAGAGGTTACTTCTGAAGGAATAAAGCAATATCGTCATAAATTTATTAATTTTGATGTTGCCATATTAACTAATTTAACTCCTGAGCATATTGAAAGTCATGGTTCTTTTGAACGATATCAACAAGCTAAAGGAAACTTATTTAAATCATTAAAATCTAAAGGAGTAATTATTGTTAATTTAGATGATCCTTCAGCAGAGTATTTTTTGTCATTTAATGCCAGAGAAAAAATTGGTTTTACTTTGAAGTCAGAAATTGGTTTGGAAAAAACTGATAAATTAGGGAAAATTATTAGAGCAGAAAATTGTCAAATAAGCGCGTCAGGCGTTTCTTTTAATATCAATCAAATAAATTTTTCTCTTCCTCTTTTAGGAGAATTTAATATTTATAATGCTTTAGCGGCGATCTGCGCTGCTTTTTCTCAAGGAATAGATCTGAATATCTGCCAGCAAGCTTTAAATAATATTGTTGTTCCTCCGGGCAGATTAGAAAAAGTTATTTCTCAACCTTTTAAGGTGTTTGTTGATTACGCCCATACTCCTGATGCTTTGAAGAAAGTTTATTCGGTCTTAAAACCAAATTATAATAGTTTAATATGTGTCTTAGGGGCTTGTGGAGGAGGGAGAGACAGATGGAAACGTCCAGAAATGGGAAGAATTGCTAGTCATTATTGCCGAAAAATTATTTTAACCAATGAAGATCCTTATGATGAAAATCCTGAAGCAATTCTTGAAGATATTGAAAAAGGGATTAAATCTGTTGATTACGAGAAGATAATTGACCGGAGAAAAGCTATACGTCGGGCTTTAAATTTAGCAAGAAAAGGTGAAGCGGTTATTATTACCGGCAAGGGTTGTGAACCATGGATGTGTATTTCAAAAGGAAGAAAGATTCCTTGGGATGATCGCAAAGTAGTTAAAGAAGAAATAAAACCATTAATTTTACAGGAAAAAATTAAATGAAATATAAGTTTCTTAATCATCCAGCTGATGTAAAAATAAAGGTTTTTGGCAAAACAAAGAAGGAGTTGTTTGTTAATGCTTTACAGGGAATGAATAGCATTTTAAGGGTCAAAATTGATAAAACAAAGCCAGTAAAAAAGAAGATAAAAGTAAAATCTTTAGATTTATCTTTTTTGTTGGCAGATTTTCTCAATAATGTTTTGTCTTTGAGTCAAATCTATAAAGAAATTTATTTTAAAATAAAGTTTTTTGATTTTACCAATCAATCACTGGAAGTAGAATTAGCCGGTTATCGAGTGCAGAGGTTTGGCAGAGAAATCAAAGCCATTACTTATCATGAGTTAGCTGTTCAAAAAGCAAAGAATGGTGGTTGGCAGGGAACAATATTATTTGATATTTAATCTTATGAAGATAAAAATATCTGATTTTCAAAAAATCAATAATTTTCTCTGGGAAATTCCTCAGGACGTCTGGTCAGAAATGAAAGTTTCTTCCCGAGTTTATTTGGACAGAGAAATGTTGAATAAGGTTTTTGAAGATCGTTCAATTCAACAATTAATGAATATCGCTGTTTTGCCCGGCATTTTGAAATATAGTTTAGCTATGCCTGATGTTCATGAAGGATATGGTTTTCCTATTGGCGGTGTAGCGGCATTTGATTTAGAAACAGGAATTATTTCGCCAGGGGGAGTAGGTTATGACATAAATTGCGGGATGAGACTTTTAAAATCAGAATATTTTGAAAATGAAATTCGCCCTTATTTAGATAGGCTGGCCGAGGAGATAAAAATACAAGTTCCTTCAGGATTAGGACGGGGTCATAAGACAAAGATAGATAAGTCTGCTTTGGATAAAATTTTGGAAGGCGGTTCTCGGTTTTTGGTTGAGAAAGGTTTTGGCGAGAAAGAGGATTTTGAAAGATGTGAATCAGGCGGTTGCATGGATTCAGCCGATGCCGCAGCCGTTTCTGAACAAGCAAAAAATCGAGGACGTGATCAGGTCGGCACTCTAGGTTCAGGCAATCATTTTTTAGAGATACAAAAAGTTGAAAAAATTTTTGATGAAAAAATAGCCAAAACTTTTGGATTATTTGAAAATCAAATAGTGATTATGATTCATACAGGTTCTAGGGGCTTAGGTCATCAAATTGCGACTGATTATCTTCGTTTGATGGTTCAATCTATGGCTAAGTATCAAATTCAAGTGCCGGATAAGGAATTAGCTTGTTTGCCTTTTCATTCCCCAGAGGGTCAGAGATATTTTCAAGCAATGTCAGCCGGCGCTAATTATGCTTGGGCTAATCGTCAAATGATTACTTATTATGTTAGGAGATCTTGGCAGAAGATTTTAGGCAAAAAAAATTCTTTAAAAATTCTGTATGATGTTGCTCATAATGTGGCTAAAATTGAGCATTTTTTTGTTGAAGGAAAAGAGATAAAAGCAATTGTTCATCGGAAGGGGGCAACTAGGGCTTTCCCTCCTTATCATCCAGAGGTGCCTAAGATATATCAGTCAGTTGGTCAGCCAATTTTGATTCCTGGAAGCATGGGTACCTCGTCTTACGTTTTGTCTGGTCAAAAAGAAGGAATACAATCTTGGTTCAGTACCTGTCATGGAGCTGGTCGGGTTATGTCGCGACAGGTAGCTATTCGAACTATTTCAGGAAGAGATGTAATTAGAGATTTAGAGTCAAAAGGAATAATCATAAAATGCCGGAGTTGGCGCGGTATAGCTGAGGAAGCGCCTGAAGCTTATAAAAATATTGAAAGAGTTGTTGATATTGTCTGTCAGTCAGGTCTTTCAAGAAAGGTTGTTCGTTTAAGACCTTTGGCTGTTATTAAAGGTGAATAAGACATTTAAAGAATAGAATAAAATATTGAGGAATAATGAAATTTATGAAAAAATATTCCTGCCGGAAATGTGTTAAGAATAAAATAACTTATCGTACGCCTAGTAATTTTAAAATTAGACAGATACAAAGATTAAAAAGATTAAAAAAGAAGTTAAAAGTTAATAAATAATTTTTTTGGTGGATTTTAGACAAATTTAAGTTCGTTCTAAAACCATTAATTAAAACAATGAAATTAAGCTTTTTCGGAGGAGCAAAGACAGTTACCGGTTCAAGCTATTTTTTGGAAACCAATGGATTAAAAATTCTTATTGACTGCGGACTTTTTCAGGGGTCATTTTCTTTGGAAAAAAAGAATTTTGAGCCCTTCCCTTTTTCTGTTAAAGATCTTGATTATGTTTTAATTACCCATGCTCACATAGATCATATTGGTCGTTTGCCAAAATTAGTAAATCAGGGATTTCAAGGCAAGATTTTAGCCACTCCGCCGACTGTAGATTTTGTCGAGCCAATGCTTTTAGATAGCCAGGGGCTTTTAGAAAAAGAAACCGAAAGGCATAATTTAGAGCTACTTTATACAAGAGAAGATGTTAAGAAATGTGTTGGATATTTTGAAAAAGCCGAATATGATCAAAAAATAAAATTAGGAAAAGGGGTTGAATGTATTTTTAGGGAAGCTGGACATATCTTGGGTTCAGCAGTTATTGAGTTAAATTCTCAATCGCAAAAAGAAGATAAGAAAATTAAGATTGTTTTTAGCGGAGATTTAGGTAATCCGCCTGTCCCTTTATTACGAAGGCCAGCTGTTATTCATAGTGCAGATTATATGGTAGTAGAATCAGCTTACGGGAATAGAATTCATGAGGGCAGGGAAGAAAGGCAAAATTTGCTAGAGGATGTTATTGAAAGCACTATTTCCCAAAAAGGAGTTTTATTGATTCCTTCTTTTGCTTTAGAAAGAACGCAAGAGCTTCTTTATACTTTAAATCTTTTAATAGAAAATGCTCGTATTCCTCATGTTCCTATTTTTATTGATAGCCCTTTGGCGATTAAATTAACAGAAATTTATCGTCGATATTCAAAATATTTTAACCAAGAAGCATCTTATTTAATAAATTCAGGCGATGATTTATTTAAGTTCCGCGGCTTGAAAGTTTGCCGGACTGTTGAAGAGTCTAAGTCAATTAATAATGTCAATCCGCCTAAGGTTATTATCGCTGGCGCTGGAATGTCTACGGGCGGTAGGATTCTTCATCATGAGTTGAGATATTTGCCGAAATCTAAAACTACTTTTTTGATTATTTGCTATCAGGCAAAGGGCACTTTAGGTCGGAAAATTTTTCAAGGAGCAAAAAAAGTAAAAATTCTCGGTCAAGAAATTCCTGTCCGAGCCAAAATTAAAGCTATTGGCGGTTATTCTGCTCATGCTGATCAAATTCAGCTTTTTAATTGGGTTAAAAATAGTCACCGTTCTTTAAAGAAAGTATTTATTGTTCAAGGCGAGGAAGAATCTTCAATGGCTTTAAGGCAGATAATAAGAGACCATTTAGGCATAGAAGCAGAAGTGCCGGCTCCTAATGAAACAGTAGAATTAAATTAGTGTAATTCCTTAAATGGATTTTTTATGGTATTCTGTAAATAGAGAAGTAAAAAATATGGAAATTCAAAAAAGTTATCTGAAATATAAAATTTGCGTTTCCGGAGCAGCTGAGACAGCTCATTGTGCTCCGGATGCTTTGGAAAAAGCCAAAGAATTAGGTCGCCAAATAGTCAAGCATAAAGGGGTGGTTGTTACTGGAGCTACTACGGGTATCCCTTTATGGGCGGCTATTGGCGCTAAAGAGGAGAATGGAATTGTTATTGGTCTTTCCCCGGCTGCGAGTGAGAAAGATCATATAGAACGATATAAGTTGCCAACTGATTACCATGATTTGATTATTTATACAGGATTTGATTATGCCGGCCGTAATTTATTATTAACTAGGTCAGCAGATGCAGTAATTGTTGGTTGCGGCAGAATTGGTACTTTAAATGAGTTCACAATTGCTTTTGAAGACAAAAAGCCTTTGGGTGTTTTGTTGGGTTGTGGTGGGACAACCGATTTGGTTAAAGAAATTGTTGAAAAATCGCATCGGGGCAAAGAAGCAGAAATTATTTATGAATCTGATCCTAAAATTTTGGTCGAAAAAATTTTAGAATTAGTTAAAAAAGAAAAACTTATTGAAGTACAATAAATTAAAATGTCCAATTCTTCTCAAACAACTGAACAAACAGAAAAATTAGTAGGCAGGATTACCCATTATTTTCCTAAAATTAATGTGGCGGTTGTTGAATTGCTGGATACCCTTAAAGTAGGCGACGTCATTCATATTAA
>CAYZRO010000004.1:0-15509 GCA_964480905.1 uncultured Candidatus Saccharibacteria bacterium | reverse complement strand
GACAAGCGCTAAAGAGGCGGTGGCTGTAGTTTTGAAAGAATATTTTAATGTTCGAGCCAGTAAAGGAAATTACAACAATGAAATAGGCGTACCTTTAACAGTTTTAGGAGAAGACTCTGCTGGCCGTTCAATATTCGGTTGGCTTGCTATTTTTATAAAAGGAATAAAAAAACTTTTTTTCTTTAAAAAAGATTACCCTGAAGTTTTGATTTTAGAGATGGGCGCTGATCGTCCGGGCGACATTGCTTATCTAGCCCATTTCATTAAATTACAAATGGGCTTGGTAACGGCTATTGGCGAAATGCCTGTTCATATTGAATTTTTTCCAGAAAGAGACGATTTAATTGAAGAAAAAGCAAATTTAATTCGTTGTTTGCCTCGGGCAGGAACCGCTATTTTAAATTATGACGATTTATCAGTGAGGATGATGAGAGAACAAATTCCTGAAGGCGTTGAATTAATAACATACGGTTTTGGTCAGGGTTCTTTGGTCAGGGCTGTAGATTATCAGTTGCAATTTCATAATTTTGAGGATTATGGAATTGTTTTTAAAATAGAATATAAAGGCAATTTGATTCCTTTTCGTTTGCATAAAGTTTTGGGACGTCAGCAAGTTTACGCCGCTTTAGCTGCTATTAGTGTTGCTATTAAATTTGGCATGAATTTGATAGATATCTCTGAAGCGCTTTCTCAATATCAATCTCCGCCGGGGCGATTAAAGCTTTTGAAAGGCATAAAGAATACTTGGTTATTAGACGATACTTATAATGCTTCTCCGGCGGCTACTCTTGCTGCTTTAGAGACTTTGGAAGAAATTTATAATTCTATACAGCAAAGTAAAATTGAAGCTGATATGAGAAAGATAATTGTTTTAGGCGATATGCTTGAGTTAGGTTTATATACTGAGAAGGCTCACCGTCAAGTAGGTAAAAAAGCTTCGGAAATTGCTGATTTAATTTTTGTTGTTGGTTCTCGAGCTAAATTTATTGCTGAAGAAGCAATTAAATGCGGCTTTAATCAAAAAAGTATATTCTTTTTTGATAGTTCTGATGAGGCAAAATTGCCTGTTCAGAAGACATTAAGAAAAGGTGATTTGGTTTTAATTAAAGGATCTCAAGGAATGAGAATGGAAAAGATTGTTAAAGAAATTATGAGTCATTCTGAACAAGCAAAGGATTTATTGGTTAGACAAGGTTCTGGATGGTTAAGAGATTTGTCAAAAATCAAATAAGCATTGACTCTTTAGGATTTTTTGATTAAACTCTTTCAAAAGGCGCATTCGTCTAGCGGTTAGGACAGGTGGTTCTCAACCATCAAACAGGAGTTCGACTCTCCTATGCGCCATTTTTTAGTTTTTTAACAAACAAACAAACAAAAAAAGGAGGTTTTTATGTGGTTAATATTTAAAAAGCAAGAAAGCAAAGAATCAATGGATGCCGCTGAGATTTCCCTTGTGAATCTGAATATGATACCAAAAATAGATGTGCAAGTGGTTGGAGATAGGGCAGTAGTTAATTTTTACGAAAATAAAAGTATTATTTTAACTGTATGGGTTAAAAAAGACTCAGTAGATAAGATTTTAGAGGGGGCGGGGGCATCAAAAGGAGGAGGAAGTTTAGAATTAGAAATTGCTGCTTATGCTATCTAAAATATTAAAAATCTTAAATAAAAAAAACGGCTTTTTTAAAGCCGTTTTTTTATTTATTAGTAAAAGGCAATAAAGCCATTTGACGCGCTCTTTTAATTGCTTTGCTTATTTCTTTTTGATGTTTTCTGCACAGACCTGTTCGTTTAGGCGGCAGAATTTTTGCTTGGCCAGAAATAAATTTTCGCAGAATTTCTGTATTATGATAATCAATTTTTTCAATGCCTTTTTGACAAAAATAGCAAGTTGCGCTCATATGTTTAAAATGGTATATCTTTAACGTTTATTTCGTCTGGTTCATCAGTATTTTCCTCTGGATTTGAATTTTCTGATAGGTTGTTTGCAGTATTGTTTTGTTTTGGGTTATTTTGTTCTGTGATTGATTCTTCTGCTTCAATGACAGGAATTTCTCCTTGGTCTTCAGAAGATTTTTCAGTTTGATTGATTAGGTTGCTTCCTGCAGGCCTTGGCCCCATTTGCATATTTTCGGCGATAATTTCTGTTCTATTTCTTTTTGTTCCGTCTTGAGCGTCCCATGAGCGTGTTTGTATCCTTCCTTCTATTAAGACTAATTGGCCTTTGTTTAGATATCGAGAACAAATGTCAGCTAATTTGCCGAAAACAACGATATTGTGAAATTCGGTTGTTTCTTGTTTATTTCCTTCTTGGTCTGTATATATCCGGTTGGTTGCCAATCCAAAAGTTACTACAGGTTGCCCTGAAGGCAGAGTGCGTGATGTTGGTTCATTAGTTAATCTGCCGAGAAGAATTGCTTTATTAAAATTCATAAATTTTTATACGAATTATCCGAATAAGTACGCTCTTAAAAGAATCATACTAATTCTTTTATTCGTTTTTATATTTCTCCTTTTAATATTTCTTCTAACTTTTTGTCCAGTTCGTCTAATTTAATTTTTTCCTGCGACGTTTCTTTTTTGGTTTTTTCTTTTTTGGTTTTTTCTTTTTCGACTTTGGCGGTTTTTTTAATTTGTTTTTTCTTTTTTTTGGATATTTTTGGCTTTTGTTCAACAGTTGTTTTTTGTTCTTTTATTTCTGATTTTTTGGTAATTAAATGCCTGAGTATATTTTCTTCCATCTTTAATAAACGGTCAAGGTCATTTATTTTTTCTTTTGGCGCTTCAATATCTAAAATGACATAGTGACCTGTTTGATATTTTTTTATTGGATAAGCCAATTTGCGGTTTAGTTCTGTTTTTTTGTTTGTTATCTGCCCTTTGTATTGCTTAAGCCAATTTTTTATTTTTTCTATAATAGGCAGAATTTCTGATTCTTTTAATTCGGGTTTGATAATAAAAGTTAAATCGTATATGAACATAATTTTAAATTAAATTTTAAATTCTAAAATATCACCATTTTGCACTATATAATCTTTTCCTTCTGTTTTAAGGATGCCTTTTTCTCGCGCCTGCCGCCATGAACCAACTTTAATCAAGTCTTGCCAATTGATTATTTCGACTTTGATAAATTTTTCTTGGAAATCAGAATGGACAATTCCTCCAGCTTCTGGCGCTTTCGTTCCTTTTTTCGCAGTCCAAGCTCTTGTTTCTTTTCCTCCTTTTATAGTATAGAAAGTAATTAAGTCTAACGCATTGTAGCAAGCTTTGATGATTTCGTCAAGTCGTGATTGAGCTATGTTTAACTCTTTTATTTCCTTGTCGTTTAATTCTGAGATTTCTAATTCATAAAGAACGGGACACTGAAGACAAATTTCATTTGGCATTTTGTTTTCTATTTCTTTCTGGATTTGTTGAGCAAATTTATTTTGCTCAGGAACATTTAAAACATAAATCACTGGTTTATTGGTTAGTAAATATAGCCCGTTTATTAATTGTTTGTTTGTTTCGTTTTTGCTGATTTCAGGATAAATTGTTTTTACCATTTGACCGTTTTCTAGATTTCTCTTTACATATTCCAGAATTTTTAAGGATTCTGAATGTTTTGCTTCGCCGCTTTTTGCCTTTTTTCTAATTTCTTCAATCTTTTTTTCAACGCTGGCTAAATCTTTCATAATTAATTCTTGATTGATTATTTCAATGTCGCGCATTGGATCAATGTTGCCTTCTGAGTGAGTGATTTTTGGATCTTCAAAAGTTCTTACCAAATGGAGAATAGCTTGAACTTCTCTAATGCGAGCCAGAAATTGGTTACCTAATCCTTCTCCTTGATGGGCATTTTTAACTAAACCGGCAATATCAACGAATTCAATTATTGTTGGGGTAACTTTAAGAGGTTTTATAATTTCTGATATTTTTTCTAAACGTGGATCAGGAACTGCGACAATACCTACATTCGGTTCAATTGTGCAGAAAGGATAATTAGAAATATTGACTTTCTTTTTTGTTAAAGCCTGGAAAAGAGTGGATTTGCCTACATTTGGCAGGCCAATAATTCCTACTGAAAAATTCATAAATATATGTTATACTGAAAATAAATCAATGGCAATAGAAACAATTAATAAAAAGATTTTTAAGGCTTACGATATTCGGGGTGTTTATCCTGACGAAATTAATGAAAAAGTTTTTTGGCGCATCGGTAGAGCTTTTGTTGAACTTTTAAGAAATAGATTTGGTTATAATCAGAACAATAAAAAAGATATTGTCGTTGGGCGGGATATGCGCCTTTCTTCAGAGAAATTATTTAAAGCTTTAAGCCAAGGTATTATTAGTGGAGGATTTAACTTGATAGACATTGGCTTAGTTAGTTCTGATATTTTGTTCTTTGCTTCTAATAAGTTGAACTTGCCGTCTATAATGATTACTGCTAGTCATAATCCTCCCCAATACAATGGTTTGAAAATGACTTTTGAACAGGGATTGCCGATAATTCAAAAGGAAAAGCTAAAAAGATATGTTTTGTCTGGTAAGTTTTCCAATAACGAAGCTAAAGGGAAAATTAAAAAAAACAATATTATTATTAAAGATTTTGTTGACCATGCTGTATCTTTTGTAGATTTGGATTCGCTTAAACCTTTAAAGATAGTAATTGATGCAAGCAATGGAATGGCTGGTAAAATTGCCCCTTTAGTCTTTAAAAAAACTCCTTATCAAATTATTCCTCTTTATTTTGAACTTGATGGCAGTTTTCCTCATCATTTATCGAGCCCAGTGGTTGAAGAAAATTTAGCAGATTGCCGGCAATTGGTTATTAAAGAAAAAGCTGATTTGGGTTTATTCTTTGATGGCGATGCAGACAGAGTCGCATTTGTTGACGAGAAAGGAGAAATAATCAATCCTTCATTAATCGGAGCTTTATTAATTAAACATTTTTTATCTAAAAACAAAAAATCCCAAACAGTTGTTTATGATTTAATCTCCAGTCGGATTGTCCCTGAGACTATAGAAAATTATAGAGGTCGGGCTGTTCAAGAAAGAGTCGGCTATACTTTTATAAGGAAGACTATGCAGCAGACAAAGGCGATTTTAGGAATTGAAAGTTCAGGCCATTTTTATTTTAGAGACAATTATTATGGAGATAGCGGTTTAATTGCTGCTTTAATAGTTTCAGAAATACTTTCACAAAGCAATGTTCCATTTTCAAGAATAATAGAGCCGTTTAGGAAGTATTTTCAATCAAAAGAAATAAATTTTTATATAAGAGAAAAGAGAATTTTTATTAAGAATATTGCTCAGTATTTTCAAAATGCCAATCGCATTTCTTATCTTGATGGGATTAGTGTATTTTATCCGGACTGGTGGTTTAATCTTAGACCATCAAATACTGAGCCGTTATTGCGTCTTAATGTAGAAGCAAAAACTCAAAAATTAATGGAAGAGAAAAAAGAGTATCTGATAAATTTAATTAAATCAGTTAGCAAAGATTAGCGGCAAAAGCATTAAAATAAAATTAATTTTTTTCTAAATAAGTCCCATTGCTTTTTTTACTTTTTGGAGGGTTTTTTTAGCTTGCTTTTGTGCTTTTTTAGCGCCTTGGTTTAATATTTGTTGAATTCGCTGTCGATTTTTTACCAAAACTTTTTGTCTATTTTGAAGTGGCGTTAGTGATTCAATCACTATTTTGCTTAAATCATTTTTAAATTCGGCATAACCCTTATGGCGGTATTTTGTTTCAATGTTTTTAATTGATATTTTGCCTAAAATAGAATAGATAGTGATAAGATTTGAAATAGCCGGTTTATTTTCCGGGTCGTATTTTATTGATTTGCCAGAATCTGTGACAGCGGTCTTAATTTTATTTTTTATGACTTCCGGCGGGTCAAAGAGTGATATACAGCCTTTAATATCTCCTGTTTTGCTCATTTTTTCTTGCGGATTGGTTAAAGACATAATTCTAGCGCCTTTTTCAGGAGTGAGCGCTTTGGGCAGAACAAATACTTTGCCAAACCGGTTATTAAATCGTTTGGCAATAGTTCTTGTTAGCTCAACATGCTGAACTTGATCTTCACCGACTGGAACTAAATTTGTTTGGTAAAGAAGAATATCAGCGGCCATTAAGATAGGATAATTAAATAAACCAGCATTGACATTTTTTTGCTTTGCTGCTTTTTCTTTAAATTGAGTCATTCTTTTTAATTCGCCGAGAGAAGTGACAGTATTTAAGAGCCAAGCTAATTCGCTATGTTCGGGAAGATGTGATTGGACAAAAATAATAGATTTTTTTGGATCTACTCCGGCTGCTAAATAAGTGATTGCCGTGTTTAATATCCTTTCCTGCATTTTTTCGGTATTATAGGGGACAGTGATGGCATGTAAATCGACAATAGAAAAAATACAGGAATATTTGTTTTGGAGTTCAATCCAATATTTAATAGCGCCTAAATAATTTCCTAGGTGAAGTAGACCGCTTGGTTGTATACCGCTGAATATTTTCATACTTCTATTACAACTGGTAAGACCATAGGCCGTCGTTGAGTTTTATTATACAGGAATTGTCCGATTTTGTCACGTAAATTATTCTTGACATAAGTGTAATTGATAGGATGTTGTTGTCCAGCTGTTTGAGCAACAATTTTTTTGATTCTCTGCCTGACTTCGTTTAATAGCTCCTTTGACTCTCGTAAGTAAATAAAGCCTCGGGAAATAATATCAGGACTGCCTTTTACTTTTCCTGTTTTGCTGTCTACGATAGCGATAATAACAAATATGCCGTCTTGAGACATCATTTGTCTGTCTCTTAAGACGACTTGTCCGACATCGCCTACGCCTAAACCGTCAACCATAACATAATTTGAGGGCACTTTTTTCTTTAACATTTTGATATTATTTTTGTTGACTAAAATAATTTTTCCATTTTCTGCGACAATTGTTTGTTTTGGTTTTAATCCTATTTCTTGGGCTAATTCACTATGTAATTTGTGCATATAATAGAAGCCATGAATAGGGATAAGATATTTTGGTTTCATTATTTTTATCATTTCTTTTAGATCTTCGGCATAAGCGTGACCACTGGCATGTATGTCCATCATTTGATAGTGAAAGACCCGCGCCCCTTGACGCCATAAAGAATCTTGAAGCGTTTGGACTGTTTTTTCATTTCCTGGAACAACTGATGAGGAGAAGACGACAGCGTCTCCTTTTTGGATGTGGAGATATTTATGATTCTTGGTAACTATTCTCATTAAGACAGCATTTCCTTCGCCTTGAGCGCCAGTGCAGAGTATTACTATCTTTTCAGGTGGATAATCATTGACTTGTTTGGGCTTTATTAATGTTTGGGGTTTAACTTTTATATAGCCAAGTTGTTTAGCTATAGCTACATTCATTTTCATACTATAACCATCGATAGCTACCTTTCGGTGATATTTTTCCGCCAGATTAATTACTTCTTGAATTCGGCTAATCAGGGAGGCAAAAGTAGCGACAATAATTCTGCTCTCTGCTTCTTTAAAGATATTTTCTAAATTATTTTGAATAGTTTGTTCAGAAATAGAATGACCCGCTTTTTCAACATTTGTGCTGTCTGACATTAAAACCAAAACGCCATTCTTGCCGATTTGGCGTAGTCGTTTTATATCTGCCGGTTTATCAGCAATAGGATGTTTATCAAATTTAAAATCTCCTGTATGAACGACATTGCCGACAGGGGTTTTAATAACAATTCCTAACCCGTCCGGGATATTGTGATTCACATGAAAAAATTCTAATCTAATATTTCCTAATTTAAGCCGACTATCTTTGTTGATTGTTTCTATTTTCAAAGGGGGTAAGCCCTTAAAATCTTCCTGTCTTTTCAAGATAATTCCTTTGGTTAATTTGGAAGTATAAATAGGAGGATTGCCTAATTTAGGTATTAAATGGGGTATAGCCCCTATGTGGTCATAATGAGCGTGAGTGATGATAACGCCTCGTATATTTTGTTCTTTGCCGCGCAGATAGGCGATATTCGGAATGATATAATCAATACCCAACATATCTTCTTCGGGAAATTGAAGTCCCATATCTACAATAATGATATCTTGGTTGTACTCAAAGATAGTCATATTTCTACCCACTTCTTCCAATCCGCCTAAGGGTATGATTTTAAGAAATTTTTCTTTTTTTTCTTTTGAATGCATAAATTTCTAGAATACAAACTAAAGATTGTTAAATCTATAATTTAATCAATAAATTTTAAAATTTTAGTTTGTATTATTTAGAATTTGAGCAGATTTATAATAGTTCTTGTAATAGTGCCGCGGGTGGGATTTGAACCCACACGGGAAATTTCCCATAGCGTTCTGAACGCTACGTGTCTGCCATTCCACCACCGCGGCTTCATAATAGCTTGTTAATTTTTCATTTTCTTTTTAAAATCTTCTATTATTTTTGTTTGGCCCGGGTCAATTTGATATTTTAAAGCCAAATAATATGTTGTCCAGTCTGATAATATAATATTGTTGAAAATTTTTTCTAAGATATTTTTCCCTTGGAGATTAATAAATTCTGTTTGGATATGTTTTTGTTCCAATAGACTGGCTGTAATTTTTCTCCTTTTTTTGATTAATGGCATTTCTTTCTTATTTTGTAAAAATAAAAAAATGAATTTATAAAGGCTTAAATCATGATTTTCGTAGCCAGCTATTTCATTGTGATTTATTTCAGGTAGGTAGTTCCAAAAAGCCAAAGTTTTGGCGTTTTCATTAAATGCGATTTTCCAAATGTGAGCTAAATATTTTAATCTTTCTGAGGCATAAACAACAGGAATTTTTTTATAAATTTTTTCAGCAAGATTAATACCTTTTTTTTCTAGTTTTTGCGGCTCCAGATTTTTTGCTGCTTCTTTAAGCATTTTTTCGTAATGCGGTTTAACTAATTTTTGATTAATTAAAATCTTTAGAAGAGCAGAGAATTGGTAGCCTACAGCCATTCTTGGCGGCATTTTTGGCTTTTCAGGGATTTTTGCCCATAGAGTTTTGTCTTTTTTAGATAAGGCACCTAATTGACCGCCAGTAGTAATAACAATTACAGGCAATTGCTTTTTTTTAGCTTCTTGATAAGCAGAGATTGTTTCTTCTGTATTGCCTGAATAAGAAATACAGATAACTAAATTATTTTTTGACGGGAGATTAAGCGGAAGTCCGTAGTTTCTATGGATAAATAGACAGAAATTTAAAGATGAAAGCATTTTCAAAATATTGCCCGGCAAAGCCGAACCTCCCATTCCGCAAATGATTACATTTTGAATTTTTTTTTGTATTTTTATATTTTGAGCTGCTTGAAGTCCTTGATTAAATTCTTGAGGGAATCTCAAAATTAATTTTTTAAAATTTTATTTATTTTTTAAAAATTTTTTTGACATTTTAAACTAATAGGTTATTTCCAATGCCTTTTTGTTTTAATATAATATTTTTCAACTTCTGAAAAACGATAAGATGGGTTGCATACTTTTTCTAAATTTATGCCTTTGACTTTTTTATGGACAGGGTAAAGATAGGTAGGATTGTAAAGGAAAAGCGCTGGAAGTTCTTGACTGACTATTTTTTGAAATTCAGCATATCTTTCTATTCTTTCTTGTTCGTTCAGCGTCTCCCGACCTTCCTCTAAAAATTTATCCACTTTAGCATTATTGTAGAGCGATAAATTAAGTCCGGGATCTCTGCTTTGTGATGAATGCCAAAAAGAAAAGGGATCAGGATTATTAGTTAGAACTTCACCAAAAAGCAAAGCTTCATATTCTCTAGGTTTAATATAGTTTTGTTGAATTTCGTTTGAAGGGACAATATTTATCTCAATTTCTGCGCCAATTTTTTCCCATTGTTTTTTAAGCAGATCGGCTGTTCTTTGGAGATCAGGCCAGTCAGTGGTCGTTAAAGTTAATTTAAGCGGCGTTCTTTCTTTTCTTATTTTTTTCTCTCTTATCCCGTCTTCGTCAGTGTCTTGCCAGCCAGCTTTGTCTAAAACATCTTGAGCTTTTGTTAAAGAATAATCGTATATATCTATTTGGTTATTATGTCCCCAGACTCCTTTTGGTATAGGGGAATTTACTTCTTCAGCTTGACCATTGAATATTTGTTGGATAATTTCTTTTTTATTTGTCGCGTAGGCAAGAGCTTTTCTTACTGAATTATCTGCTAAAACTTTGTTTTGATTTTGATTGAAAAAAACAGCATAATAGCGGGGTAAGCTTATTTTATAAGTTTTAATGAAAGTTAAATTCTCTATTTTTGATAGGTTTTTGGCTCTGATAAAGCTGATTCCTTCAATTTCGCCTATTTTTAAAGCATTTATAGCGCTTGTTTCATCAGGATAGAAATAAAAATTTAAATTCTTTATAAGCGCTTTGTGGTTATAATAATCCTGAAAAGACTCTAAATATATTGATTCAATGCCACCGTCCTTATTTTTTTTAAATTTTTTAAATTTATAAGGGCCGCTGCCTATGGGCTTTAGATTATATTCAGCCAGCAAGAAATTTTCCGGAGAAATGCCTGACCAGATATGTTTGGGCAGTATGCCAAAAGTTAAATTTTGGAGAAAAGGAGCATAACTATTTTGCTTAAGATGAAATTTAATACGATATTCATCTAATTTTTCTATTTCTACGCCTTCCCAATTTAATCTTAGTGGGCTTTGATATTCTGGATCTTTTATCACTTGGAGTGTATATATAACGTCGTCCACATTAAGAGGAACGCCATCATGCCACTTAGCGTAGTTTTTGATTTCTACTTCGTAAGTTTTTCCATCTTCGCTAATTTTATAATTTTTCACTAAATCAGGAATGAGGTTTCCTTTTTCATCATACTTGAAGAGACTAGAGAAGACAACTCTGGCTATATCTCTGTCAGCGTCATTAGTTTGGCAAAGTACAGGATTTATATATCGCGGTGAGCCAATTATTCCTTCGGTATATTTTCCTCCCTCGCTGGGAATTTGATAAGTGTTTATGAGATAGAAATTTCTTGCCAAAATTATGCCGGCTATTAAGGCAATCATTAATAAAGCAAATATCAAATATGCTTCGCGTTTATTGAACAATTTTGACAGATACCATTGTTCCTTGCGGCTAAGCGAAATTTTTTTTAAAAAATTTTTTAATTTATTACTAATGGAGTTAAGCAAAATTAATTTTTTGTTAGATAATTAATAATGGTTATTAGCTTTTATTATCGTGAAAGCAAGTTTATTATAGCTAATCCGAAAAACAGAACCGCTAAAATGATAGTGCTGATAAAGAGAATTTTTTCAAATCCTCTCTTAGTATAATAACTTTCTCCGCCGCCCCCGCCTAAAATACTTGAACCGCCAGCGCCTCGTTGTTGCAACAAAATAGAAATTATTAAGAAAGAGGCAATAACAATTTGAATTATATTTATAATTTTATCCATAATTTAGTTTATCAAGATTTGTTTAGATAATAGGATTTAAACAAAATTTCTTTTTTTCGTCAAGAGGCCGACAAACAAATTGACAGTACTAATTATAATAGTGCCCCAAAAATAAGCTTCTAAATTTTCAATTACTAATTCCGGCATTAAGATAGTTAGTAACCACAGCAGAAACATATTTATTATTATTAAGAAAAAGCCGAATGTAAAAGCGATAATTGGGGCGGTAATAAATTTTAGTAAAGGTTTTAGAAAAGAATTTATAATGCCTAAAGCTAGACCAGCAAGAAAGAGTTTTAAGGTTCCGCCAGTAAAATTTATTCCTGCAACAAAATAATCAGCTAAAAAAATAGCTAAAGAATTTCCTAGTATTCTTAGAATAATTCTCATATTATAAATTTATCATAGAGTTATAAATATAGCAAGATAGTTTTATGTGTTTGATAAGGAATGAGATGAGTGGAAAATGTTAAATTTTTGTTTTATACTTATTTTGTGTTTTAAATGTTGTAGGGGAGGGTTGGCAGAGTGGACGAATGCGCCGCACTCGAAATGCGGTATCCCTTAATAGGGATCGGAGGTTCGAATCCTCCACCCTCCGCCATTTGGACAAAATAAGTTCGAATTTTATCCCAAAAGCACTGCTATTTGGATAAAAGCACTGCCAGTTAGGGTTTTATCAGTATTTGGTTGTCCCTAAGTATTTTACTTTCGTTCTGCCCTCGCCGCGCGGAGCGCGGCGAGGGCAGAAAATCACTAAAGCTATTCCCAATATGCGTCGTTGTTTAATAGACTTTTATATTGAAGAAAATAAGAAAAAACTATTAAGTTTATTCTTTTTTCTTTTTAATCCTTTCTACATATTTTCCAGTTTGAGTATTGATTCGGATGATATCTCCTTGATTAATAAACAAAGGAACTGTAATTGAGGCGCCGGTTTCTATTTTAACTAATTTAGTCTGCCTTTGTACTGTGTCTCCTTTAATGCCTATTGGCGCTTCAATTACTTTAAAATCCATTTTTATTGGCAAAGAAATACTTATTATTTTTTCTTTAAAATAAATAGCTTTTACTTCTGTTTGTGGTTTAAGAAAATTTTTTAATGACCCTATTTGTTTTTCTGACAAATTAAAACGTTTAGAAGGGTTGTTTTTGTAACAAAAGACATATTTATCTCTATGATTAAAAAGAAATTGCACCGGCCGTGATTCGATTTCAGCTTCTTCAAATCGTTCATTCTGAGTAAAGGTTTGCCCTGTGATATGTCCATTAATTAAATTTTTAATTTTTACTTGGACAGTAGGTTTTTGACGCTGTTTTTTGACAAATTTATATTCTAATACTTTAAATGGCTGATTTTTAAAAACAAATATAGTACCTACTTTTAAATCTGTATAAGTCAGCATATTTTTTGTCAAATTTGCTTTTTATGTTATTATTTATTTTAGTCAATCAATAAATTTTTGACAAATTTTTGGCAATATGGTTGTTAATAATGACATAGAAGAAATTAAGAATCGCCTTGATATTGCCGAGGTGATTCAGGGATATCTTAAACTTCAGAAAGCAGGTAAAGATTATAAAGCTCTTTGCCCTTTTCATAACGAAAAAACACCTTCGTTTTTTGTTTCACCTTCTAAACAGATTTGGCATTGTTTTGGCTGCGGCAAAGGAGGAGATATTTTTAAATTTATTATGGAAATAGAAAATGTTGATTTTGCTGAAGCTTTAAGGATTTTAGCTCGAAAAGCCGGAGTAACCCTTAAACGTCAGAGTTCTAAATTAAAAGACCAGCGTTTGCGTCTTTATGGAATTTGCGATTTGGCTGTTAGTTTTTTTCAAACTTATCTTAAGAAAAGCGTTGCTGGACAAAAAGTGCAAAATTATTTAAAGAAGCGTGGCATTAATCAGAAAAGCATAGAAGAATGGAAGATAGGGTATGCTCCTAATGACTGGCATAAATTAGAGCAATTTTTGATGAGTAAGGGTTATCATCAGAAGGAAATTTTTGATACTGGTTTGATTGTTAAAAAAGAGAATAATTTAGGTGGCAATTCGGGATTTTATGACCGTTTCCGTAATAGAATTATATTTCCAATATTTGATTTAAACGGTCAAGTAATTGGCTTTGGTGGAAGGATTGCCGATTTTTTGATAAGTCAAGAAGAGGGGATAGCTAAATATGTTAATACTCCTAATACCTTAATTTACGATAAAAGTCGGGTATTATATGGTTTAGACAAAGCCAAAAGAGAGATTTTAAAGCAAGACAGCTGTTTAATCGCAGAAGGTTACACAGATGTGGTTATGTCCCATCAGGCAGGCGTAAAGAATGCTATTGCGAGTTCTGGCACTGCTTTGACTGAATTTCAATTAAAGACCATTAAACGCTATACAGAAAATCTTGTTATGTCGTTTGATATGGATCAAGCTGGTCAGGCAGCTACCCAGAGAGCTATTGATTTAGCTCTTCAGATGGGTTTTAATGTAAAAGTCATTAGTTTGCCAGACAATGACGATCCGGCAGAGTTTATTAAAAAGAAGCCGAAACAATGGCCTGAAGTGTTGAAGAAAAGCCGGTCTATTATAGAATTTTATTTTGATCAAGCTTTTAAAAATTTTAATCCATCAACAAGCGAAGGCAAGAAAAAAATTGCTCAATTTCTTTTAAAATCTATTCAGAAAATTCAAAGCCATGTTGAGCAGTCTCATTGGATAAGAAAGCTTTCTCAATTATTGGATGTAAGCGAAAAAAGTTTGCTTGAAGAGGCAAAATTGTTAGACAAGAATTCTCAGGTTAACAAAAATGGTTATTTAGAGGCTTTTTCTCCTGTTAATGTGGTAAAAAAACCGCGAGCCGTTGAGTTAGAGAAGCGTCTTTTGGGTTTATTGCTTTTAAACCCCTCTTATTTGACCAAGGAATTATCTAGTTCAAAATTATTTAAAGAACGTCAGCTTAAAGAGATTTATCAATGTTTTGTTAAAAATTATTCAAAAACATTTGATTTGGATGATTTTAAGAAGAAATTAAAACCGGAATTTTCAAATATAGTTGATCAAATGGTAATAGAATCCGAATATCTTTATCATCAGAATCAAGAACCGGGAGAAGAGTTAAATTTAGACGAGGAATTTAGCTATTTGATTAAAGAATTAGAGTCTGTCAGAATAAAAGAAAAACTGAAAAAAGTAGAGGAGAAAATTAAAAAAGCTGAGCAGGCAAAAAAGAAAAAACAGCTCCAGCAGCTTCTTAATCGTTTTAAAGAACTAAGCCAAAAATTAACTCAATTATTGCATTGATATTTATTAACAAACTGTTTAACCAATGAAAATTTTCGTTATTTTCTCTGCACAATATTTGTATTTATTTCTGTTGTTGATTGCCTTTTTGTATTTGTTGAAACAGCCAAGGATTATTAAAAAGAAGATTGTTTCTTTAGGTATTTTGAGTTTGCCCTTAACTTATCTAACCGCTAAGCTGATAGCATATTTTTACTATAATCCGCGTCCATTTGTCGAAAATAATTTTCTTCCTTTAATTCCTCATAGCCCTGATAATGGTTTTCCTTCTGATCATACGCTTTTAGGCGCCGCTCTTGCTTTTTTATTTTATCCCTTTAATAAAAAAATAAGCTATTTACTTTTAGTTTTTACCTTTATAATAGGTTTATCAAGGGTTTATGTTGGTATACATCATTTTATTGATATTTTGGCTAGCGTTTTAATTGCTGCGGGAGTTACTTTTTTTTGTTTTTTATTAATAAAAAAATATGAAAAAAGAAAAGAAAAAAATAAGTAAAAAGACGAGACAGAGAACAAGGAAGCCTGCTCAAAGCAGGAAAGCTGCTGGTTCGGCTTATAAAACTAAAAAGAATTCTGCCAAAGTTTCTAAGAGGGGCAGAAGGCCGAGAAAGAAAGGTATTGGGAGTATGGCAAAGAAAGGCCGAGTCAAAAGACAACAAACTCGGAGACAGACAGCTAAAGTTATTAACCGTAAGCAGAAAAGTTCAGCTAATAAGAAGTCAAAGGGTGGTAGAAGGCGTTTGGTTCAGGCTAAAAAGCGTCAAGCTAGAAAAGCGA
>CAYZRO010000003.1:0-19048 GCA_964480905.1 uncultured Candidatus Saccharibacteria bacterium | reverse complement strand
TAACAATTACCCAAATAGTTAAAATCCACATTATCGGTAAGCTTATAAAATATATCCACCTGCTTGTTTCGTAACCATCTTTTATGTTTCTATTATTATTTATAAAAATCTTACTTAAAACTTCGCTTTTCATTCTTCTCACCTCCTTGTTTTTTTATTTCTTTTTAAAGAACTTCCTCTACTATAATTTTACAAAATTAGCATAAAAAGTCAAGAATATTGCAGTAATTATTGCTTTTTTGTGACTCATTTCAAAATAAAACTCTTGCTTATCAACGTTTTGTATATATAGATACCAGATATGACAAATAGAGAATTATTTAATGATTTGTACCGTAAAAACATAAATCTCTGTTAAAGAATCTTTCCAACAATCAGAAGCAAGACTTGCTTTGTCTTGACAAAGATGCGACAAAAATTCTTCTAAGCTCCAGCCAGTCTCTTC
Source organism: uncultured Candidatus Saccharibacteria bacterium (assembly GCA_964480905.1). Taxonomy (GTDB): domain Bacteria; phylum Patescibacteriota; class Minisyncoccia; order Portnoybacterales; family JAGGTM01; genus CAYZRO01. The sequence goes on along the minus strand of CAYZRO010000003.1, from coordinate 18,603 downwards.
AGCTACTTGAGGCAAAAATAAACCACTCTTTGTTCCTTGCTGTATTTTTACTCCATGTTTGCCAAGAATAATTTCCTGAGGATTATTAATTTTTTTTAAAGGACTTAGAATAGAAATTTCATATTCTAAATCAGGCAATTCTGTTTCCTGCACCGGCAAAAAACGAGGATCGTCTAAAGCGGCGGCTCTTGCCATTTCGATTACACCCCGATAAAGAGGCAAACGAGATTCTACCAAACCAATACAACCTCTTAATTGACTATTTTTTCTCAAAGTAACAAAAACCCCTCTCTTTTTTTCTAAAGCAGAAAAGTGAGGTTGATATTCTTCCTCAATTTTTTTTCCTTTTTTTATTGCATATTCTACGCTTAGCTTTGCTAGCTTAAGCATTTCTTTTTGTTCTTTTTGGGAAAAATTATCAACGTTTTCCTCATAATCAGGCTTATTTTTGGAGAGTTTCTCTTTTTTTAACCAAAAAACAACCGCTCCGTAACCGACTACTTGGTCTTTTATATTGCTTGCGTCGCCTGAATTAGCATATTTTAAAAGTTGGATATCATAAATTTCTTTCATTTTAGCCACAAGCATAACTGTTTTAACCGCCTCAGGAGCGCAAAGCAAAGTTAAAACCTGCTCATCATTTTGTCTAATTGAATCTAATTTACTCAAGGTCGTCTCCAACAAATTCACTTGACCACTCACTATAGCGCTTAATGTAGCTTTATCCAACTCTTGAGCTTTAGAATAAGAGGGATAATGGGACAAATCAGAGCTAGCAATTAAAAGAACATCCTTTCTGTTTTTAATTTGATTAAATAATGTTTGAGCAAATTTTTGATAAAAGTCATCAGCAACATTGCCGAATAATACAGGAACAATTTTAAATTTATCTCCTAAAACCTCCTGGAGAAAAGGCAACTGGACTTCTAAAGAATGCTCTTTATAATGAACTTCTGGATGATAATCAATCAACCCATCAGATTTTATAAGTTGACCGGCTAACTCTTCATCTACTTTTACTAAACCTAAAGGCGTTTTATAAAATCCTTTAGGAAAAATAGAAACGCCGGAAAAGTGCTCATAATGACTATTGCCGATCAAAATAACTGTTTTGACTGATTGACCAATTAATTGCTTATAAGCGAAAGCGGCTACTGATCCGGAATAGTTATAACCGGCATGAGGGACAATAAAAGCAAAAGGAAACTTTTCTTCTTGAGAAGATTTTCCCGCATTAGCCAAAAACTGCTCAATTTGTTTTTTCAAAATTTCTTTGTCGACCGGATAAAATTGACCAGCGACTGCTGGCAATCTTACATTATTATCAGAATTGTCAGAATATGAAATATTTAAAGGAGATTTATTCATTGGTTTGTGGTTAATAATTTGCCTAATAAATAAAAGTATAAAAATAAAAACCAAGATTAATAATCCAGCATACAAATTTTTTCTCATAAAATTTACCTTATTATCTGATTAAACACATTCAGGGATTTAATCTGACGACCGATTAAATTTTGAACAAATTCTATTGATTCATCTCTTTGATGTTGGCCATACCCTAACTCTTTTAAAAGTCTCTCGGTAAAATAATTAATAATAAATTTAAGATCAACAGATGGCTTATCTTCAAAAAAAGCCCAAACAGCCATTAAAAAATGCCAGAGGTTTTCATCTTTTTCCGGGGCAAACACCAGGCTTTCAAAAATTTCAGTTAAGCAATATAGAGTTGCCAAAAATTTCACATTATGACGAATTGAGGAAAAATCTTTAATTATCAAAGCATTGACAATTCTGTCAATCTGGCGTCCCGGGGCGATCATTAAATCAACTAAATTAAAAAGAGAAAGTTGACTTTTAAGTTTAGCTTTGGGCTTGCGTACGCCCTGAACCAAAAGAGATATTTTTCCTGAACTTCGCGTATATACAGTTAGAATACGATCAAACTCGCCAAAGTCTGTTTTCTTTAAAATAATTCCTTGAGTCTGATAAAGCATAAAATTAGATTAATTTATAGCCAACCAAATTTTATTGCCATCTAAATTAATATCTTTTGCTAAACGAATCTTCTTTTGAGATCGCCGAAATTTTCGATCAACCCGAATTAAACTAGAAAGTTTAGCTGCCTGTTTAAAATTATCGCGATATTTGTCAATAATTTTAGAAATTTTGTCAGAAGACTGAAAATAAAGTATAACTTTCTTATTCGGTTTATAATCTAATTGGCGCCGCATATCCTGAATTTGTCTAACTAATTCACGATTTACTCCTTCTTGCCAAAGTTGCGAAGTAATCTTTGTATCTAACCAAAGAGCTTCTTTAATCTTTCTATCAATCACTACTTCTTTAACATTAACTTCATCTCTGATTAAATTTAAAAAATCTTGCTGGTTAATTTCTGAGTATTTTGGAAATCTTTTAATTTTTAATCGAGCCAACGGCTGACGAACTTTAATTCTTGACTCTGTTCGAATATTCAACGCCAATCTGACCAACTCTCGAGTTTGTGACATTATTTTTTCTAGCTGAGGATTCAAAAATCGCTTATAGCTTCTGGGCCAAGAACATAAATGCACAGAATCAAAACTTTCTTTCTTTTTCTCAATCAATTTTCTATAGATTTCTTCAGTGATAAACGGGATAAAAGGAGCCAATAATTGAGTCGTTGTCAATAAAATGTATCTTAAAACCCAACAAGCTGTATTAAAATCTTCTTTACTAGTTGGCTGCCTAAAGCGTTGCCGAGATCTTCTAAGATACCAGTTAGACAAATCGTCAACGACAAAACTTTCTATTAAACGACCTGCTTCAGTTACATTATAACTATTTAAATTATCTGTAACTTGCCTAATTAAATGATGCAATCTAGACAAAATCCATTGGTCAAGCAAATTAAATTTTCCAAAAGAAGGCTTTTGATCAACAAATTTTCCGTAAGCTTTATAAAAAAGAAAAGTATTATAAAAAGTTAAAATAAATCGGCGTTGTTTGCTTAATAAATCTTTTTCACTAAAAAGTTTCACATCGCCAACCTGATTCATAGTAAAAAGATACCACCTTAAAGCGTCTGCTCCGTATTTCTCCATAATAACTTGGGGATCTACAATATTTCCCTTTGATTTACTCATCTTACGCCCGTGTTCGTCTAATATCAAACCTAAACAAATTACATTTTTATAAGGGGCTCCTTTGCCCAAAAGAGTAGAAACAGCTAAAAGGGTATAAAACCAACCACGCGTCTGATCAATGCCTTCAGCAATAAAATCAGCCGGGAACTGCTCTCTTTGATCAATCTTTTTTTTGTTTTCAAAAGGATAATGCCACTGAGCAAAAGGCATTGAGCCGGAATCAAACCAACAATCTAATACTTCAGGCACTCTTTTCATTATTCCTCCGCACTTATCGCATTTAAAGGTAATTTTATCTAAATAGGGCCTATGAAGATTTTTAACTCTTTTACCGCTTAATTCTTCAAGCTCTTTAACTGAACCAATAACTTTTATATTCTGACAGGATTTTTTAGTGTCTAGAAAAACTCCGTTATGAATTGATGATTGACAACGCCAAACAGGCAAAGGCGTGCCCCAGTATCTTTCTCGAGAAATTGCCCAATCTTTTACCTCTTTTAACCATTGGCCAAAACGTCCATATTTAATATATTTAGGCCACCAATTAATTTTCTCATTATTTTTCAATAATTTATCGCGCAAAGCAGACATTTTAATAAACCATGAATTCTTCGCATAATAAAGCAAAGGAGTATCACAACGCCAACAAAAAGGATAATCATGCTCATATAACTCTTTTTTGTAAAGCAAACAACGATTCTTTAAATCATTTATAATAAAACCATCGGCTTCTTTAACAAAAGTCTTATTCCATTTATAGCCCGGTGTTATCATTTTGCCTTCTTGGTCAACTGTGATTGAATGACGAAAATCAAAATTAGGAAATTCATTCCTAACAACTTCCATATCTTCTTCGCCAAAAGCTGGAGCCAAGTGAACGATACCTGTCCCGTCCTCTATATTGACAAAATTAGCCCCGACTACTTTATAAATATCCTCATGGCATTGCAAAACTCGGCTATTATAAAGAGGATCATATTTAATTCCTATCAATTCCCTGCCTTCAAATTCCTTAATAATTTTATAGTCTCCTTCAAGCACTCTTAATCTTTCCTTAGCCAAAATTAAATTCTCTTTTTGGTTTCTAACTAGAACATACTTAAATTTTTTCCCCACGGCTAAAGCGACGTTGCCTGGCAATGTCCAAGGAGTGGTCGTCCAAACTAAAAGATAGGTCGGTAAATCAAAATTAATCTTTTTATTGAATGCTTTAATCTTAAACTTAATATAAATAGCCGGTTCTTTAATTTTTTGATAACCTTGAGCTACTTCATGCGAAGAAAGCGTAGTGCCGCAACGAGGACAATAAGGAATTACCTTATAATCTTCATATAAAAATCCTTTCTGCCAAATTTGCTTTAAAATCCACCAAAGAGTTTCAATATAGTCATTACTGCAAGTAATATAAGCGTCCTTTAAATTAATCCAATAGCCCATACGATTAGTCATTTTTTCCCATTCTTTTTTATAAATAAATATACTCTGGCGACAAACTTGAATAAATTTCTTAATTCCTAATTGCTCAATTTCTTTTTTATCTTTAATATTCAATCTCTTTTCTGCTTCCATTTCGGTCGGCAAACCGTGAGTATCCCAACCAGCTTTCCTCATCACAAAAAAACCTTGCATAGTTTTAAAACGAATAATAATATCTTTGTAAGAACGAGCTAAAACATGATGAACACCAGGACGTCCATTGGCAAAAGGTGGCCCTTCATAAAAAACAAAAGGGCGACTATTTTTTGTTTTAATCAAAGTTTTTTCAAAAATTCTGTTCTTCTTCCAAAATCTTAAAATTTTTTTCTCTATCAAAGGTAATTCCATAATATTTTTACTATATATAATATGACAAATAAGTTATTTTTATTATAATCAACTTTTTATTTTTTGCCATAGTTTTTGTATATCAACCACTCTAAACAAATAAAAACAGTCTTGCAGTTGAAAAAATCAAAAAAAATGATAGAATACATACAGATAATTAAAAATCTATAAAAGGGGGTGCGAATGATGACTGTCAGTATGAATTTTATCGCCCGATACTCCTGTTCTTTATGCGGCAATGAGATAGGCGGCTTGCTTTCTAATACTTGTATTGCTGTTCAAATTCAAGATCAGACTCAAAAAACCGGAATAAACAACTGGATTCTGATAAATCCTTTGGAAATTCAAACAAAAACAAAAAAACCTGTGCCTATAATCTGTAAAACCTGCTTTGAAAAGACAAAAAACAAAAACAAATTCAGCGAATTAGAATTTGATAAGATAGAAACCTACTGTAAAATATGCAAAGAGAAAATTGTGTTGTATTTTCCCAAATATATCCAAATCATCCTTTTAAAAGCTTCAGGAATTGCAAAAGAATCTATAAAAAAAGAGTCTATAAAATTAAAAACCAGAGAAGTTCTGACAAATTTTGAAAGAGTCTCTTGGTGTCCATTATGCCTTTCAAATAATGACTCCCTAAATAAAGATGCCAAAGAAATACCCATTGCCTCAAGCTAACAACAAAACAAAAAAAACTGGCTTAAGCCAGTTTTTTTTGTTTAATGTTATAATAAAAAATATTTAAAAATGAAAGAATCTTACTTGTATAAAAAATTAAATAAACAAAAAATCCAATGCCAAACCTGTCCTCATCAATGCTTAATTTCGCTTGGTCAAAAAGGCATTTGTGGCGTCAGGCAGAACATAAAAGGTAAATTATATCTTTTGGTTTACAACCAAGCTATTGCTGCTCATATTGATCCTATCGAAAAAAAACCGCTCTTTCATTTCTTGCCAGGCAGCCAAACTTTTTCTCTGGCTACTGTCGGTTGTAATTTTAGATGTGATAACTGTCAAAACTGGGAAATATCTCAAGCGCCAAAAATGAAAATAAATCAACAAAAAATCCGAAAAATGGGTTTCAAGCTACCGGCAGAAATAATCATTAAAAAAGCTAAAGAAAAACACTGCCTTAGTATTTCTTATACTTACACTGAACCAACAATTTTTCTCGAATATGCTTTAGATATAATGAAATTAGCCAAAAAGAACGGATTAAAAAATAATTGGATAAGCAATGGCTTTATTAGTCAGAAAGCTCTGAATTTAATCTTACCTTATTTGGACGCCGTTAACATAGATCTAAAATCTTTCAGCGATAATTTTTATCAAAAATTCTGCGGTGGTCGGCTTGAACCTGTCCTAGCAACCCTGAGAAAACTTAAAGAAAAAAAGGTCTGGCTTGAAATTACTACTCTTCTTATTCCAACGCTCACTGATGACGAAAAAACTCTTTTCTCTATTGCTTCGTTTATAAAAAATGAATTAGGTTCCAAAACTCCCTGGCATATTTCTGCCTTTTCGCCAGAAATCTCATGGCATTTACAACATTTACCTCCCACTCCTATTGAAACTATAAAAAAAGCCTGGCAAATCGGAACAAAAGCAGGCTTAAAATATATTTACAGCGGCAATATAACAGGATTAAATTATGAAAATACTTATTGTCCAAAATGCGGCGAACTTGTTATCCAACGAGAAGGATATCTTATCTCAAGATTTGACAAAAAAGGAAAATGTCCAAAATGCGGCGAAAAAATAAACTTAATTTTAAACTGAAATCAGCATCCAATGACCTCGTTACATCTTCTCAGGAGAAGAAATGCCCATAAGACTAAGTGTTTTTTTCAAAATAATTCTTGTGCTTTCAATTAATGCCAAACGCGAACGTGACAAAACTTTATCCGAAGAAATCACCTGACAATTTTCATAAAATTTATGAAAAGACGAAGCTAACTCAAAAGCATAATGAGGCAAGCGCTGAACTTGAAAATCTTTAGTCGTCTTTTCTATGATTTCAGGAAAAATTATCAATTTTTTAATTAAGTTTATTTCAGCTGGTTGTTTTAATAAATTGAAATCTATTTCAGAAAAATTCTCAAGATTGAAATCAATTTTAGCTTTCTTTAAAATGCCGGCTATTCTAGCATAAGCATACTGAATATAATAAACAGGATTCTTCTCAGATTCTTCCTTGGCTAAATCCAGGTCAAAATTCATATGTGTATTAACAGCCCTCATTAAAAAGAAAAAACGAGAGATATCTAAGCCAATGCTGTCAATTAACTTCTCCAAGGTAATATAATTGCCTCGCCGTTTGGATATTCTCATCTCTCTGCCTTTTTTAATTAAGCGGACGAACTGAACTAGAATTATCTTTAACTTTTCTTCTGAATAGTTAAGAGCTTTTAATCCAGCAAACAAACGGGGAACATCGCCAAAATGATCTGCTCCCCAAATATTAATTACTTTGTCAAAACCACGTTTAAATTTATTAACATGATAAGCCAAATCACCCGCTAAATATGTTTTATAACCGTTCTTTTTTTCTAAAACACAATCTTTTTCTAAACCAAATTCTGTTCCTTTAAACCAGAGAGCCTGGTCCTTACGATAAAGCAAATTTTTCGCCTTCAATTTCTGAATAACCTTGTCTATTTCTCCGGAACGGTAAAGAGAGCTTTCTAAAAACCATCGATCAAATTTAATTTTTAATTTTTTTTCTATTACCGGTTTAATAATTTCTTTTAAGATTAGCTGAGCTGCTTGCTGGCCGATTTTAAAAACATCTTGAGTTTGGTCTTTATTGATTTTTTTAACAATATCTTTTATATATTCTCCGCGATAAACAGCTTGATCATCCCCTAAAACAGAATGCCCTAATTTCTCTATCTGACTGCCCATATCATTAACATAATATTCACGCTCGACTTGATATCCGGCTAAACTAAAAATATTAGCCAAACAATCTCCAACAAATGCCCCTCGCCCATTTCCTATTGTTAATGGACCAGTAGGGTTGGCTGAAAGGAATTCTATTTGAACTTTCTGACCTAAACCAATATCTAAACTACCATAATTCTCGCCTTTTTTTATTATTTCTTTCAAATCATTAATGTATGCTTTGTTAGACAAGAAAAAATTTATAAAAACAGGCTTGACAAACTGCGGCGCCGCCTTAAATAATAGCTTTGCTGTATCTTGGGCAGATATTGACTCTATTAAAATTTTTGCTACCTCATCCGGTGTTTTATGTATTGTTTTAGCAATTTTTGCAGATATATTTGTTGAAAAATCTCCTTTTATATTGCTAGGCGGCGTAATTATTTCTATTTCAGGGATAGAAAAATCAGGCAAAATGCCTTGTTTTTGAACGTCTTGAATAGCCTTATGAATTAAATTTTTAATTTGGTTAGATATCATAATGCTCCTCTATATTCAGTCTATCTTAATTTATCCCAGAAAACAAGCCTAAAACATTTATAAAAAATAAGAAATATGCCATAATAAAATCAAAATATGCCAACGCTAGCTATCAATAAAAAGGCTAAATATAACTACAAAATATTAGAAACTTTTGAAGCAGGCTTAGTTCTTAGCGGCCATGAAGTTAAAGCAATTAAAACGGGCAAAGTCAGTCTAAAAGGCAGTTATATAAGCTTAAAGGATGGAGAAATTTATTTAATTAACGCTCATATTGCTCCATATCAACCAGTTAATGTTCCAGAAAAATATAATCCTACGCAAAACCGCAAATTACTGCTTCATAAAAGGGAAATTAAATATTTAATAGGAAAAATTCAGGAAAAGGGCTTGACTTTAGTGCCTCTAAAATTGTATACTAAAAAAAGTAAAATAAAGATAGAATTTGCTTTAGCAAAAGGAAAAAGAAAGGTTGACAAAAGAGAAAGCATAAAAAAACGAGAAAGTCAGCGAAGAATAGAATATTTTTTAAAAAGAAATTAGAAATGGGGACGCTAGGTTTCGATAGCAATTCTTTATCAAAGAACTCAAGCCGAGCATGATAGAAGCTCGTTAAAAATCTATCAACTTAATAAGTGCCAATAACTTATTAAACAAAGCTAAAACCTTCTTCGCTTCTCTTTTTGAGGCTAGAAGTTTGGTTTTTGCTTACGCCTAAGGGCGTACGTCTGAACAGCTGATTCTCGATAAGCTATTCAGGCGCCAAATATCGAGATAGGTAATTACGTCTTGTCTGGAGACTAATTACCAAAAGAAAAAGCCAGACTCGGATAAAAAAGTTTTGTTGGATTAACTTTTTATCCTAAATCTTAATCCAACTAAGCTTGTAAACCCTTTGATAAAAAATTGCTAGACAGGGGTTCAATTCCCCTCGTCTCCACCTAATACTAATACCGTCCATATGGACGGTATTAGTATTAGGGTCCAAAACATAAAATTAAATAGATAGTTAAATAAATACAAAAGTTAGCTTTTAAATTACAGCTCTCTGTCCCAAAAATTAACTTGCCTAAAAATAAAAAACAAGTTATATTAAAATAAAAAATATAGTTGACAAAAAATTATTTTATTATAAATTTAAAAACTAAATACAATTTATAATAAATCTTCTTATAAAAACAAACTCCATTAAAAAACTACGCATAAACAATCAAATAAGAGTTTCGCCGATCAAACTTATTGATGAAAATGGAAAATTAATTGGCGAAATTGAAACAGAAAAAGCGCTCCAAATGGCCAAAGAGCGAAATTTAGATTTAGTTGAAGTCGCAGGCAAAGCTAAACCGCCAGTCTGTCGCATAATGGATTATGGCAAATACCTATACCAACAGACCAAAAAATTTAAACAAACCAAACAAAAATCAAAACTAAAAGAAGTTCGTTTGAGATTAAAAACAGCTCCTCATGATTTAGAAATAAAAATCAAACAGATTGAAAAATTTTTTAAAAAAGGTTATAAAGTACGGGTAAGTTTAATGCTTAAGGGCAGAGAAAAAGCTCATCATGATTTAGCCAAAGAAAAAATGTATGAGTTTATAAAACTTCTTGGTCAAGATATAGAAATTGAACGAGAAATTAAAAAAACCCCTCAAGGATTAGATATAATTATTAATAAAAATGGCTAAAAAACACAAAACAAAAAAAATATTTAAAAAAAGATTAAAGATAACAACAAAAGGGAAAATACTAAGACGACCGACTCGCCAGGACCATTTTAATGCTGGCGAACCAGCTGATAAAACAAGAAAAAAAAGAAAAATAAAACCAATTAAAAATAAATCAATTAAGAAACTAGTGAAATATTATATTTAATAATCCATAAACAAAATGACACGAGTAAAAAGAGGAGTTGCCTCACGGCGACGACGCAAAAAAATAATTAAGCAAGCAAAAGGATATAAATGGTCACGAAGTAAAAAATATCGGGCAGCCAAAGAAGCGGTATATCATGCTTTAACTTATGCTTATCGTGACAGAAAGCGCAAAAAACGAGAATTTAGACGGCTCTGGCAAATACAAATTAATGCGGCAACAAGACAGCTTGGATTAAGTTACAACAAATTTATTCATGGATTAAAAAAATCAAAAATTGAATTAGATCGAAAAATTTTAGCTGACTTAGCAAAAAACCATCCGCTCCTTTTCAAAAAAATTGTTGAAGAAGCAAAAAATCATTTAGAGCCGAAAAACTAATCATTATAACTCTTATAATAAACTAGCGCTTAAATATTTAAAAAACTAACTAAGCTTTTTTATTTTTAAAAAAAGCTAACAAATCTTTGAGTGAACGCGTATTCAATATATCTTCTTTAGTTGCCCAACCTCGTCTAGCTTGGGCTATGCCTAAAAATAGATAATTTAAATGTGTGATTGAATGACTGTCTGTACTGATGGTCAACTTTACGCCAGCCTTAATAGCCTGTTTAATAATTACATCAGGCAAATCTAAACGATCAGGATAAGCATTAACTTCAAGGGCTGTTTTATTTTCTTTAGCTATCTTAAAAACTCTCGGCCAATCTACTTGATAGCCAGGGCGTCGTTGAATGATACGTCCAGTAGGATGACCTATTATATCAACATGAGGATTGCAAATCGCTCGAGAAATTCTCTTGGTCATTGATTCCTTGCCCATCTTAAAATTGGAATGCACTGAAGCAATAACAATATCTAACTGAGACAAAACATCGTCTTTAATCGCCAAACGACCATCGGGCAAAATATCAACTTCTGCGCCTTTCAAAATATGAATTTTTTTTAATTTAGAATTTACTCGATCTATCTCCCGCATCTGCTGTATTAAACGTTTTTCATCTAAGCCGTTGGCGATTTTTAAATGACCAGCATGGTCTGTAATTAAAATATATTGATGGCCTAAGTTTACAGCTGCTTTAGCCATTTCTTCAATAGTTTGCGCTCCGTCACTCCAAACGCTATGCATATGCAAATCCCCTTTTATACTGTTATATTGAATAATTTTAGGCAAATTACCAATCAAAGCAGCTTCTATTTCTCCCTGATTCTCTCTCAATTCTGGCGGAATATAAGGCAAACCAATAGCTTGGTACACCTCCTCTTCTGTTTGACCGGCAATTTTTTTCTTTTTTCTAAATACTCCGTATTCATTAAGCTTTAAACCTTTTTCCTGAGCAATCTTTCTTGTAGCAATACTGTGAGCTTTGTTACCGGTAAAATACTGCAAAGCCGAACCAAAACTTTCCTTTTTAACCACTCTTAAATCAACATCAAACCCCTGACTTAATCTAATAGAGGCCTTAGTCAAACCTTTAGCCCAAACTTTTACAATATAAGGCAAACGAACAAAATGTTCTATTATCTTCAAAGCTTGGCCTTTTGAAGCAACAACTAAAATATCAACATCACCAATTGTTTCTTTCATACGCCTAACCGAACCAGCTACACTTATTCGTTCCACGCCTTTTAATAATTTTAACTCGTCTAAAATCTGGTTAACGGTCGGCAAAATATAACCTAAAATAAATCTATCTTTGTCTCTTTTAACAAATTCTATCCCTTGAAGAATATTTTTTTCTGTTTTTTCGCCGAAATGAGGTAATGATTTAATTAATCCTTTTTTGGCAGCTTTTTCTAAATCAGCTAAATTTTTAACGCCTAATTTTTGATAAAGCAATTTAATAGTTTTCGGTCCTAATCCCTCAATACTCATTAACCCTTGAATATCAAGAGGGTATTTTTTTCGCCAATGCTGATGCTCTTTAATTTTTCCTGTTTTAATATATTCCTCTATCTTTTCAGCTATGCCTTGACCAATTTCAGGCAAAGACTTTAAAGCTTCCAAACCTCCTTCCTCGTAAATCTCTGCCATATCCTTATCATAACCCTCAATCAATCGAGCCGCATTTTCATAAGCTTGAGGTTTAAAAGCTATCCCCTCCATTTCTAAATAAGCAGACATCTCATAAAAAATTTTAGCTAATAGCTGATTAACCATCCTTTTTCTCTGTATAAAATAAAATGAAAATTTAACTATTGATGTTTTAATCTAAGATTTCAGTAAGATAGATTTTTGAAAACGTTTGAATTTTGACCTATCCAGATGATCTTTAAAACAAATATCTCTAAAAATCAAAAAAGGCAAAATAGATGAAATTAAAGCCAAACCGGACACGCTAATAAACAGGATATTAAAGCCAAATTTAGCCGCAATATATCCACCTAGAGCTCCAGCGGCTCCTGCCCCCACTCCAACAGAAGTGCTGGCAATCGACCACTCAAATGCTTCCTTGCCTTTATCAATATGACGAGTAAAAATAGCAGACCAGCCGGGTATATTCATTGCCATACCCAAAGAATAGATAGCTTGAAGTATATAAATATGCCAAGGCAGCGAGCTAAAAATATAACCAAAAGCAGCTATTGCGGCTAAGATATTGCCGAAAACGATAAAAAACAGGTCATCTTTCTCTCCTTTAATCCTGTCCAATAACTTCCCAAAAGGAATCTGTAAAATTGATTTTAATCCCCAATAAACAGCCATAGACAAACCAGCCACTCTGGCAGCTTCAACTGCATTTCCTCCAACAATACGCTGATTAACAAATAAAGCGAAAATAGGTTCGATTAAGCCAAAGCCGGTTAACAGAAAAATATCAGAAAAAATTAAAATTTTTATAATTTTATTTATCGATTTTAAAAAATGCATTATTTAACGATTTTATCGGTAATTTTTTTAAGTTTAAAACTAAAACCTTTAATTATAAGTATAAAAATAAAAATCAAACCCAAGCCAACGCTTAAAATTTCTACTCCTCTCAATATCAAACTAAAAGCCACCCCCATGCTCATTGGCAAGCCTAAAAAATAAAAAATATAGGATTGACTAAATTCATAACTTCCTAAAGAGGCCGGAATGGGAATTAAAAAAATCAGTAAGCCTAAGCCAACAACTATTAACAAATTGGCAAAAGACAATGTATAACCCAATGCCCAAATCAAAAACCAAGCACGCAATAAATAAAACAACCCTCTGGCTAAAGTTAGAATAAAAGTCGTCCACAAATCCATTCTGCGCCAATTGAAAAAATTAGAGATTTCATACTCAACTTTCTGAATAAATTGCGAATTCTCAGAATCCCAAGATTTAATCTTGTCAATCCTAAATAACTTAACAAAAAAACTAAAAAAACCTTCTTTCCTCAAACTTTTAGCAAAAAAAAGATAAAGAAGAAAAAACAAGCCTAATAAAACAAAAATAATTAACCCTAACAATAAAGGCGATAAGCTAATCTTGCGAAGAAAGAAAAAAAGTCCTAAAACAATAACTAACCAATTAAAGGCAAGGTCAAAAACTTTGTCTAAAGCAATAGAGGCTACGCCCTTATGCCAAGAAACCTTTTGTCCTTGTTTAAGCAAATAAGCCCTCAAAGGCTCGCCGCCAAAATAAACAATCGGCGTTAAATAACTCACAGTATTGCCTATTAAAAAAGGGGGGAATAATTTGCTCCAGTTGACCTCTTCGCCGATAACTTTCAAAATATATTTCCAACGCAACACTCCCCAAAAATAAAAAAACATATGAATAATCAAAAGTAAAACAAAAGGCAGCCAACTTAATGAAAAAATGGCATTTAAAACATTTTCTAATCCGATACTTTCAATAATTGAAACAAAAAGGAAAAAACCAATAATTAAAGCGACAATAACAAAAAATGCTTTTTTCATATTGATTTGTTAATTATAGAGCAAGAATAGTTTTTATTCAATTCAAACTTAAAAATTATGATGCAAAAAATTGATTGAGATACCGGGCATTCTCCACTGCGTAGCCAAAAGCGTCATTATTAAAATAAACATAAACATCTAAATCTAATTTTAGCCATTGTTTAATTTGTTTGGCCAGATTTTTAAGTTGATAATGACTATAATTAGAATTATAAAGATTGACTCGACCATGCATCCGTACATAAACAAATTCTGTTGTAATTTTCTTTTCTAAAGGAAATTTATCTGAATCAGCAACACATAAACTAATTTTATATTTCTTAAGAAGAGCATAAATCTTTTGGCAAAACCATGAGGAATGTCGGAATTCAAATACATAGCGATATTGACAATTACTGTCAAAACGCTTGAGCATCGCCAAAAAACTTTCCAAGCGTCGTGCATCCTCATGCCATGTCGGAGGAAACTGAAATAAAAAGGGACCTAACTTATTCTTAAGCAAAACGCTTCTTGAGAAAAATTTTTTCCAAGCTAAATCGCATTGAGAAAGTTTTTTTATATGCGTGATAAAACGACTAACCTTAACAGCAAAAGTAAAATTAGCCGGCGTCTGAACATACCAGTGCTGAAAAGTTTTAGAACTTGGCAAACGATAAAAAGTGTTATTCAATTCAACAGTTTTTAAATAACGACTGTAATACTGAAGCTGCTCTGAAACAGACAATCCCTTAGGATAAAAAACACCCTCTCGCCAATGTGAATAACTAAAGCCTGACGTGCCTATAAAAACTTGAGGCATAATTTTAAATAAAAATTAGTTTTTTTAAAGCCTGGATCTTTTCTCTGTGAGCAATTTTAGCTTTATGAATAGCCTTTTGTAAAATCTGTATAGATTGGTTATAAACTTCTTTATCAATTGGATAGGGATAACCGTCTTTACCGCCATGAGCAAAACTATAACGAACAGGATCTCTAAAAGAAGGCTGAGCTCCGTAAATAACTTCTGAAATTAAGCTTAAAGCCTGAATAGTTCTTGGGCCAACACCTTTAATACCTAAAAGCTTTTCAAAATTATCCGGCTGTTGTTCTTGGATCAAAGTCAATATTTTTTTAAGATGTGTTAAATCAAAGTCAAAAGAATAAACAGGATGATGGCGAGGCAAATTTAAAACAATTAATCTTAAGTCTTTAAGCAAAAAAGGACCTTCTTCTTTGGCTAAAAAAGTGCTTAATTGACGAACCTTTTGACTTTCCCGAGCCACTAAATTTAAAACTTGATTTTTTAAATCACAACAAACAGCCTTATGAGGTTCATTAATAAAATTCTGATCTTTTCTTAAAGACAGCCAATGATATCTTCTCGCCATTCGGTTTACTGTATTCATCCCCTGTTGAATCACTGCCCATTGACCATTTTTTAAAAAAATAAAGCTGTGATGATATAATTGATATCCATCTTGAAGAGCTGTATTATCTATTTTGGCAGACATACGACTGGCATAAATTAGCGATTCAGAATTAAAGCCGTAATTCTGGGCCAGCGCCTCTATTTCATAAGGGACTTTGCGAGAAGCCTGACCCTTACCGCCAACAATGAAAATACCTAAATCTTTCTCAATCCCTCTTATCCCTTCTTTAAGAGCGCCACAAACGGTTGTGGTCAAACCCGAACTATGCCAATCAAAACCTAAAACACAGCCTAAAGATTGAAACCAGTAAGGGTCTGATATTCTTTTTAAAACTTCTTCTGCCCCATATTCTTCAACAATAATACAAATAATCTCTCGACTGAGACGCTTCATTTTTTCAAATAGCCAAGAAGGTGTAGAACCATAATGCAAAGGCAAATTGGCGACACCGGTTTTCATCTTTTTATGATTAAATAAATTGAAAACTTATATTTTTAGCAATTTACTTTTTGTAAAATAACCTTAAGTTGTCAGCATTAAACGATAACCTGAAATTCTCCCTTCTCTCTACCCCAATATCTAATGATAATTTTATTTGCTTGCCTCGCTTGAGAAGAATAACGAACAATCAAATCTACGGCTTTTTTAAAAACTTTTTTATTTAAAGGACCTCGA
The DNA here is from genome assembly GCA_964480905.1 of uncultured Candidatus Saccharibacteria bacterium. Lineage (GTDB taxonomy): Bacteria > Patescibacteriota > Minisyncoccia > Portnoybacterales > JAGGTM01 > CAYZRO01. The sequence goes on along the minus strand of CAYZRO010000003.1, from coordinate 2,378 downwards.
ATCAAGATTGTCGGACCGGAATAATTATCGATTTCCATCAAAACATCGTCCTTTCCCGCCAACTTTATTAATTGATTATTCTCCTCTTGGTTGCGCCCAACAATAATCTTTGTTTTCTCAAACCAAAAGTGTCTGCCTAATTTTAAAAAAATTATATCTTTCCCGGAGCAATCAGGCGAATGAGAAAATAAATCTCGCAGTCTTTGAGAAAATTGAGGGTCAGTCAAAAGACAACCGCCGGCAGGAGTAGGATAATTCTTAATATGCCATTTTTGAGCTAAAGCAATTTGTTTTTTTCTGGCTTTTCCTTTTAAAGATAAAAGTTTCTTTCTTTTTATTAAACCATTTTTTTCCGGAAAAGTTTCGGCTAAAAGCTGAGCTGATAAAGGTCTTAGTAAATATCCAGATAAGCCCGAAGATTGGGCAACTAAATCCAAAGCTTGTCTGGTTTGCGTCATCGGTCTTTCACCTAAAACTTCACCAGTGGCAATAAAATCAAAGCCTTCTTTATCCATTACTTCTTTAGCTTTCTTTAGCATTAAAATTCGGCAATCTAAACAAGGATTCATATATTTGCCATAACCATGTTTAGGATTTTTAACAATAGATAAATGTTCGTCTGAAAAATCAATAATTTTTAATGGAATTTTTAATAACTTAGCCATTTCTTGAGCTTTTTTCGCATCAAAAAAATAACTGACAAAAACCAAACCAACCAAATCAATATTCTGTTGCTCTAAAACCTTAACAGCCAAAATCGAATCAAGACCGCCTGAAAAAAGCATTAAAGCCTTTACCTTTTTCTCTTTATCTCGGCACATACTCAATTAATGCGTTTAAAATTTCTAGTGGATTAAAGATTTTGAATGAAATATGGCATCTTTCTTTTTCTCTTAAAAGTTAATCAAATAAACTACCCTGCTTGTTTATTGATTTAAGTTCGTCTGAGCCAAAAATTTTAATTTGACCGTACTCACCATCAAAGCCTGGCTTGACTTTCACGTTGCCTTGCCTAACCCGAATAACGCCTTCTGCAATCTCAGGTGAACTTGCATAGCTAATTTCTTCTTGGCCAGCTTCTAATAAAATATAGAATTCATTATTTAGCCTTTCAATTAATTGATTGTATTGTTGAGCTACGGCTTTACTTGCTACTCCCACTCCTAAAGCATCGGCAATAATCTCCTCTAAGGGCACTAAATGAATAAAAGGAATAACACCCGAAACTTCCTGGTCAGCGGATTTATCAGCCAATTCTTCAATCCTATTTAGTACGCCGATGGTCAAAGGACGACCGCATTTCGGACAAATTCCTTTATGGTTTTTAGTCTCTTCAGGACTAAAACTTATTCCACAATTCCGATGACCGTCATAATGATATTTTCCCTCTTGGGGAAAAAACTCAACTGTTTTCAAAAAGCCTTGCCGAGTTTTAATAATCTTTACTACCTGTTGATAATTTAAACTATCCCTATCATTTATTTCAAAAACATTTGCTTCACGACCAATACGCGAAGGAGAATGAGCATCGCTATTTGAAATTAAAGTTTTCTCACGACCGTCCGGGATGCGCCAAAGCATCGGCGGATCTGCTGAAAGACCTGTCTCTAAACCATAGATATACTGAGCATACTCATCAAAACACTCTGCTAAAGAATTAAAGCCTGACTTTGAACCAAAGATGCCAAACCAAGGCGTCATAACATGAGCTGGGACTATTAAACATTGGTCTGAAATATTTAAAACAATTTTTGCTAACTCTTTAGCATCTAAGCCCAAAATAGGCCGACCATCGGCTTTAAGATTGCCAATCCAACTTAATTGAGTATTTATCTTCTCAACTACATCAAACGAAGGAGCAAAAACAAGAATATGTATTTTCCTGACACGATTATTTTTTGAATAAATGCAACTAATTTCAGAGGTTAAAATAAATCTAGGCAGTAAATTATTTTGTTGATTACCTTTTAAGCAATATAAGCCTTGTTCGGCTGGCTCTAACTTTTCTTTTAATTCTTTTAACCAAAGAGGGTGAGTAAAATCTCCTGTGCCTAAAATATGTATACCTTTTAAACGAGCCCACTGATTAAGGTGATCGACATCCATATCATGCGAAGTAGCTCGAGAATATTTAGAATGTAGATGAAAATCAGCAATAATTTTCATGTATGCTATATTAAAAATAAATTAAAAATTAAGATGTATTTTTATACTAACCCAAAAATCCTTATCAAGCAAAAAACCTAGACAAAATATGTCTAGGTTTTAATTATATTTTTATTTTCTCTGATCGTAGAATCCAGCAATACTTAAAACAAAACCTAAAACAAAAACAGGAAATAATAATAAAGTCAATAATAAATTAGAAATTAAATCCC
>CAYZRO010000002.1:0-25236 GCA_964480905.1 uncultured Candidatus Saccharibacteria bacterium | reverse complement strand
CCGGTAATGCGCTTGCCCTATTTTATAAAATAGGGCAAGCGCATTACCTCTCTATATCTTGATTTAATTTTAAAAGAAAAAATTATTATGACAATAATTTTCTGTGGATAAAATCTATTCTACTTTAATTTTTCCTGAAAATCAAGGGATTTTTCTGATTTCACTCCCTCCGAACTATCCGGGAGTATTAAAACCGACGAATCTTTAAACTTAGACTGAGTCTCACTGGCATTATTTTCATTAAAATTTTCCTGCTCTTTCTTTTGATCCTTATCTTTTTTATTTTTATCATCATCTAATTTCGCTCCTTGCTCTTGCTTTTCTACTTCTACTAAAGTACCTAAAACGACTAATTTCACATTTTGAACTACCTTTTTAGCCTCTTCCAAAGTACTAGAAATATCTTCTGGAACCTGAGCTTTAGTCTTTTCTAAAATCTTTTCTAATTCTTTTGTCTGCTTGGTTAAACTTTTAGCCACTTGAGCTACCTGATGAGGATTTTCTTTGCCTTTAATATTTTCTAATTGTTTTTGGGCCGCTAATAGATCATCTTTCATCGCTTTGACAGTAGCTTCTACTTTATTCTTTTTTGTTTCTAATGATTCCGAAGACTGAAGAGCAATAACAACTAGCTCTTCTAACCGACGATTAGCAAATTCAAGACGTAACTCTGGCTTTTTTGTTGCCGGAACTAAAGAATATTGGATTTTCTCAACTGCCTTCTTAACAATATAAAGACGATCTCCGTTAATACTCCTCTTAGAACCAGCAATTGCGACTAAAGAAAAACCAGTGAGAAGTATTAAAATGATTAAAAAAGTTAATACTGGTTGTAAATTTAAATTTAGTTTCTGTTCTATTTTTGCTTCGCTGGCTTTTTCTTCCCTTTCCTTTAAAATACGTTGATATGTTAAATTCACCCATTTAACATCGGGTTTAATTTGTTTTAGTTGTTTAATTTGATAAATAAAATTGCTTTCTCCCATATCTGTTAATTAAGACGAAATAGAAGCTCTTTTGTTACAAAATTCAATTCTCGAGTTTATTTTTTAAATCTTTAAGACCACGATGAAGCATCACCCTTATTGCTCCTTCGCTTCTGTCCATAATTTGCGCCACTTCTTTTATTGGCAAATCTTCAATATAATGCAGAATAATAGCTTCTTGATGAGGCTTTTTAACTTTTTTCAAAGCTTCTTTTATCTTCTGGAGTTCAAAACTTAAATCAACCCGCGATAAGGGGTCTTTGGCAGGGTCAACAATTTCTAAATGGCTCTTTTGATTATCTAAAGAAACAGTCTGATGTCTTTTACGGTAATAATCAATTACTAGATTTCTAGCTGTTTTATATAAAAATGCCTGAATATTTTTTATGGTAAATTCTGAGTTACTATTTGTATTTGAGTTACTATTACTGTTATTAGTTTTAGCTTTAATAAAGCCAAATCGAAAATAGCGTTTTTTATTAACAGTTTCTATTGATGATGAAGAATTTGAAGAAGAAATTATTCTAAAAACCTTGAAAAAAACTTCTGAAGTTAAGTCTTGAGCTGTTTCTATGGAATCAACCTTTAAAAAAACAAAACGATAAATTTTTTCTACATATTGAAGATAAATTTTGCCAAAATATTTTGATATTTCTTTATTTTTCTTATCCATTTTATGAGACATTTATGAGACATTATGGGACATTATGGGACATTATGGGACATTATGGGACATTATGGGACATTTATGGGACAAAATATCTTGTCCCTCTTTTCAACCCTTCCTGATGAATAAATTTATTTTGAAATAAAATTTTTAAATCGCGAGATAGTGTTCTTCGCGTCACTTTAGGAAAAATTTCTCTAATTTGTTTTAAGTTGACCGGATTTTTTTGTTGCTTAATAAAATCTAAAATTTGCTTTTGACGATCACTCAACATCAACATTTTTCCATTGAAACTCTGTTCTCTATGCTTTTCATTTTTTTTCTTTAAATTAACTTTACTTTTGTTTAAAAAATTAATAATCTTTTCATATTCTCTTGCCAAAACAATGAAATTATCTTTATTCAACCAATTTTGCTCTTGGGCAATTTTAAAAAGCGATTTAAGAGCCTCTATATCTGATATAACATCAATTTTTTGTTCTTTGTAAATTATTTGAGATATTTTAATTACTACTTGATTAGCCAAACCTTTCATTTGACCAATTAAAACTTCGCCCTCCGGAATTTTCTCTGTTATTCTGTAAACTGCTAATGCCAAAGCAATAGTCTTTTCCTTCGCTTCCTTTAAATCCATAATTCAATTGTAAAATCAAACAAATAAATGTCAACATTACAATGAATTTCATTGCTTATTGCCAAATAAACAAACTGAGTTTAAGCTTAAAATATAAAACAATTACAAAAAGGGCATAATTCCAGAAAAATCTATGGAAAATAAAAATTTAGTTTCAATCAATCTTTTAACTTATAATGCTCAAAAATATATTTATCAATGCCTTAATGGTATTTTTTCTCAAACATATCCTTTCTGCCAAGTTTTAATTATCGATAATAATTCTCATGACGAAACTGTAAATCTTATAAAGTCTTATTTTAAAAAACATCAAGTAAAATTTAACACCAAATTATTTATAAATCCTAAAAATTTTGGCTTTGCGACAGCCCACAATCAAGCCATTATTAAAAGTAAGGGAGAATTCGTCCTCTGCCTCAACCAAGATGTTGTTTTAGATAAAAATTTCGTCATTAGGGCGGTAGAAGCATTGAAAAAAAACCAAAGAATAGGAGCTGTTCAAGGCAAATTATTAAAGTATAACTTTAAACAAAATAAAATAATTAAACATAATCAATTGCCAGTTATTGACACTACCGGTTTGGTTATGCTAAAAAACCGAAGAGTCGTTAACAGAGGCCAAGGACAAGCAGATTATGGGCAATATAATTCTTCTGAAGAAATTTTTGGCGTTGATGGAGCAGCACCACTTTTTAGACGTAAAGCATTAGAAGATATAAAAATCCCTCTTTTAACAAATCTTAACAATAGTAAATATACTGCTTACGAATATTTTGATGAAGATTTTTTTATATATAAAGAAGACGTTGATCTCGCTTGGCGGTTAAAATTATATGGTTGGAAATCAATATATCAACCTAAAGCAGTAGCTTTACATGAAAGAAGCGCCGGGGAAAATGTTAATACTTCTTATCTAAAAATTATTCAGGAACGCCGAAAAGTAAAGCGATACGCTAAATTTTTCTCCTTTCGCAATCAACGTTTAATGCAAATTAAAAACGAATTATGGCCCCTATTATTAAAAAACCTTCCTACAATCTTATTAAAAGAAATTGGTTCATGGATTTATGTTTTAATCTTTGAACATAATGCTTGGCAAATACTCAAAGATTTAATAAAATTAAGCCCTAAAATGTGTAAAAAAAGAAAAATAATTATGAAAAATAAACAACTTAATAGCCAAATGATGGCTAAATGGTTTAAATAATAGATTTATGAAAAATAAAGAACTCTCAATCATAGTCACCCATCATCAAACTCCGCCACTCCTTAAACTTTGCCTTAATTCAATACAAAAAAATTTAGACTTATTAAATTATGAAATTATTGTCGTAGATAGCCAAACAGATGAAGAAACTCCAGAAATGATGAGAGAGTTTTTCCCCGAAATTGATTTTCTCACATGGAAACAAAATGTTGGCTTCAGCAAAATTGTCAATGCCGGTCTTAAAAAAGCTAAAGGCAGATTTATTTTGATAATTAATGCTGATATCATCATTCCAGACAATTCGCTAAAACTAATGTTAAAGTATCTGAAAAAACACCAAAAAGTGGGTTTGCTCGGCCCTAAGCTTCTTAATATCAATAACAAACTTCAACCATCTTGTTTTCGTTTTTACAGTCCTCTAACTATTCTTTACCGAAGAACATTTTTAGGACGTTTACCTAGAGGGCAAAAACATCTACAAAAATTTACTCTTAAAGAGATTGTCAATAAAAATAATAAACCGTTTACCGTAGATTGGTTAATGGGTTCTGCTTTATTAACTAAAAAAGAAGCTGTCAAAAAAGTTGGTTTTTTTGATGAAAATTTTTTTATGTATTTTGAAGATGTTGACTGGTCAAGACGCTTCTGGCAAGCCGGCTATCAAGTAGTTTACTTTCCTCAAACAATCTTTTATCACTTTCATGGCAGAAAAAGCAAAAAGTATAACGCTCTTCTTGATATATTGCTCAATCCCTTTACCCGAACTCATCTTAAAAGCGCTTTTAAGTATTTTAAAAAATATGGATTTAAAACCATACATTACGGCCAATAAAAATTTGAATTCAAAAAATTTTCTAAAATTAATTATTAAAATTAAAACAGCTAAAACAGCGCTGAAAATAACCGAAAATAAAACTTATTATTGCCTGGTAAAAGAATTAAAAAAATCGTTAATCTCTCTAGCGCGAATAATATTTAGAATTCCTTTTTTGTTAACTAATAACAAGCCAGTCACCTCTCCTTTTAAATTAGCTAATATAGCGCCGTTAATAGAATTTGATTCAGTTTTTAAATTTATTTCAAAAGAATTCTCTCTTAAAGACCGTACTGTTGTCTGATTAAAAATAAATTGAAAGTCATTAGATTTAACATTAAATTCTTTGCCTAATATAATTAAAGATTGGCCCAATCTCAGACTCACCGCATCAGCAAAAGAAATTACTGACCAATTTGCTCCGTCAATCTGCAATAAAGCCAAGTGTCTTTTGTCGTCTCTTTTGACAAGTCGAGCTTTAAACCACTGATTGCCTTTTCTGATATAAATACTTTTGACATTTAAAGGAATTGCCTCAGAGATTGTCACAAGATAACCGTCATTTGTTATAATTAAACCGGTGGCTGTGCTTAAAAAATTTTTCACTATCAGTTGGCTTTGGTCAACATTCGAATAATTCAAAGTAGCTATGCCAACTAAGCTTGGTTGAATTTGATTAATTGCTTCTTCAACGGCTGTATTTTCTTCAATAATCACTTTTTCCGTCTGATGAATGACGGTAGTTCTTTTAGCGCTCTCTTTAACCCATTCAATTTTATTAAAAGGATAAACTCCGGATAAATAAGGGAAAAATACATGCTCAACCAAAAAACCAGCTAAACCGCCAATGAAAAAAATAATTAACAATTTATTTAACGAATTTATAATCTTCATAATAAAAGACTAATTATAATTATTGCTATTGACAAAAGCATTAATAAAGAATCTAAAATGATAATTTTTATCAAGGGCAATCCTCTTAAACGAGACTGGATAATATGCCAGAAAAAATAACACATAATTAGAAATAAAGCGCCGATAGTTAAAGGATTAAATAACCAAACTACAGCTAAACGAATCAAAATACTAACGAAGAACGCACCAGCTAACGAATAAAAAAATAAAATTGGCCGTGAAGCTAGCCCCCATAAAAGATAATAAAAGAGCAAAAAACTTATACAACCAAACAACAAAACAAGCGCTGGCAAACTTAAATAAACTGCTAAATAAAGACTATAAATTAAAGAAAATAAAAAACAAGCAAATAAAAAACTCAGCAAACGTCCCCAATCAGTAATAATAAAATAACGGATAAAACGAAACATAAATGATTTTTTATGTTAACTACGCTCGCCTAAAACAATTTTAACTATTTTCTCTTTGCCTTTATGAAGAATTTTAAGCTCTACTTGCTCGCCGGGTTTATATTTTTGAATTAATTTTGATAAATTATTCTCAGAAGTAATTTTGGTGCCGTTTAATTCTAAAATAATATCATTTTCTACCAAACCTGCCTTGTCAGCCGGACTGCCCGGAATAACTGCCAAATCACCGGAATTCTCACCTCTAATAATTAAAGCTCCATAATTAACTGATAAATTATTTTTTTCGGCGAGCGTCGGAGTAATTTGAATATAACGAACGCCTAAAAATGGGTAAGTAATTTTACCGCTCTTTTCCACTTGTTCAATATCGCGTTTAGCTTTATTAATTGGAATAGAAAAACCAATATTTTCTGCCCCAACAGCCATTGCCACATTAATCCCTATAACTTCGCCTTTTAAATTCAAAAGAGGACCGCCAGAGTTACCTTGATTTACCGCGGCATCGGTCTGAATAACCTCTTCCAGATATTCACTTTGACCAAAACCACCACTGGCTTTTACAGAACGTTTTAAACCGGATATTACTCCCACGCTCACTGTATTTCTAAATTCACCTAAAGCATTGCCAATAGCAATGACTGTTTGTCCAATCTCTAAATTATCTGAATCGCCCAATTTAAGGAATGGCCAATCGCTCTTTTTGCTTTTTATTTTTAATAAAGCGAGATCCTGAACTGGATCAATGGCTAAAACTTCCGCTTTATATTTTTTGCCCTCATTAGTCAAAACTGTATACGAAGCATCTTTATCAGAAACAACATGCTTATTAGTCAAAACTAACCCTTTATTTGAAATGATAAAACCTGTTCCTCCACCAACTTCTTTTTGTTCAGTACCTTTCTGGCGATATCGAGGAATTTTAAATTTGAAAGGAGCAAAAAAATCGCCAAAATCTTGTCCACCAAAAAAGTTCTTAAAAGGATCGTATTCCTGATAATATTTCTCTATCACTGGAAGATCTTTGGTAATAATAATACTTACTACAGCTGGTGAAGCTGATTTAACGGCTTTAATTACCGCCTCTTCCTGACTTATAACAACAGGATGCTGAGTCTGATTATTTTGTTTTTTAATGCTAGAAGAGCTTTTTTTGATCAAAGCCGGCACCTTGATAAAATTATTAAGGTAATAAAAAGCCAAGCTACCGGCCACTGTTCCAACAACTAAAGAAACAATCAGAGAAACAGTTATAACCGGCACCAACACGTCTTTTTTGGACTTATTAAAATATTGAAAAACCTTCATATCTTGAGCGACTGATTATTGAAAGTCAGAATTCCTAAACTAATTAGGAATTCTGAACTTCAATAACCTAATCCTTAATTTTTTTCTTTTTCCTTTCTTTTAGTTTATAATTTTTTATTGCCTTTCTCAAACCTCTCACAGCTAAATCTGCACAATGCATTTTTATCGGAGGCAACTCACCCAATTGGTTAACAATATCTTTAAACGAAATTTTCATTGCTTGCTCTAAAGTTTTTCCTTTAGCTAATTCTGTAATCATGCTCGAAGTGGCAATAGCAGCAACACAACCCATAGTTTCAAATTTTATATCAGTAATTTTATTATTTTTTATTTTTATATAAATAACCATAATATCGCCACACATTGGATTGCCAACTCTCCCTATTGCATCAGGGTTTTTCATTTCTCCCATATTGTGGGGATTTTTAAAATGTTCTATAACTTTATCTGAATACATTTTTGATTAAAGATTTATTTTCAAAATTTAACAACCAAAATCTTCGTCTTTATTTTTGTCTTTTTTGTCGGCTTTAATTTCTGAAAATGCTTGACCCGATATTCTTTTAAGTCTTTCCACTATCTGAGGCAAAATCTTCAGAACATAATCAATATCTTTGTCAGTAGTATACTTTCCTAAAGTCATTCTTAAACTACAATGTGCTTCTTCAGGCTTTAAACCGATGGCTAACAAAACATGAGAAGGTTCTAAAGAACGAGCAGCGCAGGCAGAACCAGTAGAAACCGCTACCCCATTTTGGTCCAAGCTGACAAGAAGGCTTTCGCCTTCGGCCCCGGGAAAACTGAAATTAGCATTATTGGGTAATCTATGCTTACGAGAGCCGTTTAATTGACTTTCAGGAACTAATTTTAATACTCCTTCAATAAGCTTATCTCTCAATCTGCCGATCTTTTCAACTTGTGATTTATTATTTTGAATTTGAGATATAGCCGCTCCTAAACCAATTATTCCAGGAACATTATGAGTACCCGCCCGTAAATTATACTCTTGAGATCCTCCTTCCTGAATTTTAGCCAAAGGTGTTCCTTTCCTGACATACAAGGCTCCAATGCCTTTAGGGCCGTATATTTTATGAGCAGATAGGGATAGTAAATCAACCCCTAATCGATCTACCCGACAATCTAAATAATACGAGGCTTGAACAGCATCAGTATGAAAAACTATTCTCTTTTGAAAAGATCTTTTAGCGTTAATTTTCTTTACTAATTGACCAATTTGTCGGATTGGCTGAATAGTTCCTATTTCATTATTAGCATACATTATGGATATTAACCTTGTATCTTCACTAATAGCCTTTTCTATATCTTGAATTCTGACTATACCTTCTCGAGAAATCGGCAGATAAGTTACTGAAGCTCTATCTCTCCTCTCTAAATCATGACAAGTATCTAAAACACAATGATGTTCAATTGGACTGGTGATAATATGAGGTTTAAAACCTATATTGTTGCCTGTCCTAATTTTTTTAATTATTCCGCGAATAGCTAAATTATTGCTCTCAGTAGCTCCGCTGGTAAAAATAATTTCTGACGGCTGACAACCCAAAAAAGCAGCTACTCTTTGGCGAGCTCTAATCACTCCTTCCTGAGCTTCCTGGCCAAAAGAATGTATTGATAAAGGATTGCCAAACTTATCAGAAAAATAAGGCTGCATTTCTTTGTTTACTTCTTTATCTACAGGAGTAGTTGCTGCGTAATCTAGATAAATTTTTCTCATACAAATAAAAAATTTAAACTCTGGATTAAATTATTAGTTTAAATTTTTAAGTATAACGGTCAGCGACTATTGAAGCGGTATAAGCTTCTGGTTTAGTTTTTGCTGTAAACCCATTACCCCGGACCATGCCAACAATTTCTTTAATCATATCTCTTGTTGGACCATTTTGTCCTACATCTATGTGTATCTCAAAACCCTGACTTAAATCCTCAAACTCCTTTTTATATTTTCTCAATTCATTAATCAGTTCCTGAGCGTAAACCAAAGATAAATTTACCTCCTCATAGACTTTTTGCTTTAATCCGCCTATTTTCTTTTTAGCTGAATGAGTCCAGAAATAACGACCTCCTTGACCGATGCGATGAACAGTAATAGCTGTAACAAAATCTGCCTCTACTTGGTCACCATTTGAATCTGTCCCCACAACTACGCGATACTTTTTTCCTGGATCGTCATTTATAAAACCGGCAATTTCTCGGCTAACTTGTTTTAAATTCATCCGACCTTTTGTCGGGCTATAAAAATTAATACTCTTTAAACTCATATTCACTCCTCACTTTAGCACCAAGATAAATGCTAGTCAAATTTTAAATTTAATCGATTTAGAGCTCTGCTATTCATTATTTGCTCTTAGGATATAAAGAAAAAATACAACCGCAATATTTTTGACGGTATAAATCATATCGTTTAGCCAGCTCCATTGTTTTTTTGAATCCATCATTTTTTTTAAAATTAGCTGAGAAGAATTTTAAGTTATATTTTAAAGATAGCTCTTGTCCGATACGATTAATAACATCAGCCTGTTTATAAGGACTGACTGAAAGAGTGGTCGTAAAAAATTCTATATTCTTTTTTTGAGCATATTGGGCTGTTTTTTCTAATCGCAATTTAAAGCAATGCTGGCAACGAAAGCCACCTTCTGGCTCATCTTCCAAACCCTTTATGTAACGGAACCAAATTTCTGGTTTATACTTTTCGGAAATTAACCTAAGCTGGTTAATTTTAGACACTTTCTTTACCGCTTCAAAACGTTTTTCATACTCTCTTAACGGATAGATATTAGGATTATAAAAATATAATATTACTTCTTTAAAAGTTTCTTTAAGTAAGCGACTAACATATATGGCACAAACTCCGCAACAGGCATGCAATAAAATTGGATGATTTGTTCTAATCATAAAATAATAAATTAATTAATTCTTTCTTAAAAGACTCATTAGATTTAAATAAAATTTTAAATTATGAATAGTAGCTAAACGCGGCCCTAAAGGATCATTAATCATAAACAAATGTCTGAGATAAGCCCGGCTGTAAGATTGACAAAGCAAACAAGAACAATACTGATCTATTGGAGCAAAATCATTTTTATATTTTTGATTAGTAATTTGAATAATTTGATAAAATTTGCTTTTTAAATTTTGTCTATTTTTTTTCAAAACATATAAACGCCCGTGACGACCTTCCCGGGTAGGAATAGCGCAATCAAACATATCAATGCCAGAATTAACTGCCTCCACTATCTCTTCTGGTCTACCTATACCCATCAAATAACGAGGTTTATCTTGAGGCAAAAATGGCAAAACCCAATTTAAAATTTTTTTCTTTAATTGCTTTGGTTCGCCTACTGAAACCCCACCGATAGCATAACCGTCAAAACCGATTTCTAAAAGTTTTTTAATGCTCGCCAAACGAAGATCTTTAAAAACAGAACCTTGAATAATACCAAAAATCAAAGGCTTGTTTTTTTGTCTTTTGGTTAACTTAAGAAAATGATTTTTAGAACGCTCGGCCCAATCTAAAGTAATCCTCAAAGATTTTTGGGCATATTGATAACTACAAGGCCAATGAGGACATTCGTCTAAAACCATAATAACGTCAGATTTCAAAGAGAGTTGTGCCTCAACAGCTTTTTCCGGCGAAAGAAAAATCTCCTGTCCGTCTATTTCAGAAATAAATTTAACTCCCTCAGGACTTAATTTTCTTCTCTTAGCCAAAGAAAAAATCTGATATCCGCCACTGTCAGTTAAAATAGGATATGGCCAATTCATAAATTTATGAAGCCCGCCATTTTTCTTTATCAAACGAATACCTGGCCGTTGCCATAAATGATAAACATTAGACAGGATTATTTGCGCGCCTATTGATTTTAGATCTTGAACGGTTAAATGCCTTACTACCCCTTTTGTGGCAATAGGCATAAAAAAAGGCGTCTCAATCCAGCCGTGAAGAGTTTTCAATCGGCCTCGACGAATTTTTGAATTATCTTTATTTTTGGACAAATTAAACATAAACAATTTCAAATTAAGCTCTTTCAAAATATCAATCAAATAAATACAAAAAAATTATATGATTAGCATACTATCACCAAAGCTGAAAAAACGATATCTTTTTTTTATCGCTTCCTGATAAGCCTGCATAATTATACTCCGACCGGCCAAAGCGCAAACCAATAAAAATGGAGTAGACTTAGGTAAATGAAAATTAGTCAGCATACCATCAATTATCTTAAAACGATATCCGGGATAAATAAAAAGATTAACATCCTTAACTCCGCTATCAAGATAATTATCCTTACTGGCAAAACTTTCTAAAGTTCTTACGCTAGTCGTGCCAACAGCAATAATTTGTCCGCCTTGTTTTTTAAGCCGATTAATCTCTTGAGACGTTTTATAGCTAATCTCAGCCTGCTCTGATTCCAAAGAATGATCTTCAACATGCCTACTTCTAACAGGTTGAAATGTCCCTAAACCAACATGTAAAGTTATTTTAGCTGTCAGTATGCCTTTTTTCTTTAAACTATCAAAAACTCTATTTGTAAAATGAAAACCAGCAGTCGGCGCTGCTATTGACCCTTTCTTTTGAGCATAAATTGTTTGATAATCGTCCAGCGAAGAAGGAGTTTTAATGTAAGGAGGTAATGGAGCCTGACCATATTGATATATTAAATATCGCAATCGCTCTCCGCAATAACTAAATTGAATCTTCCACAAGCCGTTTCCAAAATATTTAATCGGTTCAATCTGACAATTATTTTTTAAAAAAATAATTTTCTTCTCTGAATTTTTATAATTTTTTAATAAAGCCAGCCAATTTAAACAGTTAAAATCAAAATAATTGCTTCCGTTAAGAGATTTTATTAATAAAATCTCTACTCTGCCGCCAGTAGATTTTTGACCGATCAAACGAGCCGGAATGACTTGGGAATCATTTAAAACAAGCATATCGCCTTTCGCCAAAAATTTATTCAGTTGATAAAAATACGAATGTATTATTTTGTGACTTTTCCGTATTATAACTAAAAGTCGTGAATGGTCTCTTGGCCGACACGGCTTTTGGGCGATAAGTTCTTTAGGAAGACAATAATCAAAATCAGATAAAAGCATATTATTAAAAGAATTAATAACTTTTTCTTTGTTCAACAATTTTATATAAAACAATACCTAAAGCTACTGCTACATTTAAAGAATTTTTTTGTCCTAGCATAGGTATTTCTATAACTTGATCTGCCTTACTTAACATCCTTTTAGATAAACCCCTAAGCTCGTTGCCAATAATCAATGCCAAAGGAAAAACCGCTTTAAAATTATAGTAGGGAATACTTCTTCTATCTTGCTCTAAAGCAATAATATTCACTTTTTGTTCTCTCAACCTTTTAATAATCAATGAAGTGTTTTTATAATGCTGCCAAGAAAGAAATTCTTCTGCGCCTAAAGCTGTCTTGCTTATCTCCTTACGGGGAGGATGTCCAGTATAACCGCCTAAAAATAATTTGTCTACGCCTGCTCCGTCGCATGTTCTAAAAATAGCCCCAACATTATAGAGGCTACGAATATTATGACAAATAACATATAATGGCGGTTTGGAAACCATAATTAAATTTCTTATTTTACTTCTCAATCATTATCTTTTCAACAATTAATCGCTTACCATTGAAATCATTAGCTTGAATGATCTGACCTTTTAATTTAACCAATTTCGGCTGATTTCTTAATCTTTTTAACTGCTCTTCAATTTCAGGATTCTGACCTTGAATGCCTATCTGTTCATAATTCAACATTTCAAAATAATCATTAAATTGATTGCCTTGAGGCAAGGCGAAAATTTGACCTTCCCACCAATCATCTTTAGGATTAAAAACTTTTTTTCTGCATTGATTATTATAGAACTTCCAAATCTCACATTCAGAACCATCTTCAAAAATACAAACTCTATATTTTTCACCATTAGGAGTAGTTCTTACCTCTAAACGACCTTCTCGCTTTAAGCAATATTCTGAGGCCTTATTGGAACCATTAGAAAAGCAAGAATATGGATTACCTCTATCATCTACAGTAACGCAATGATAATTCTTACAAACATTTTTAGTATAAGGACATCGAGCATGTGGACAATCTTCGTTTACCCGACACTCACCAGATAATAATTGATAATTTAAATTCTTATTATGATAATTCAAAATAAGTTTAGTTATTAAAATAAATAAACTTATTAAAATTAAAAATGATGTCGTCACTAAAACAATTTTCTTAATTTTTGTTAATGAAAAAATTTTTATAGCCATTTTTTATCTCTTAACTCAGGCGGTAAATGCTCTTGTTTAACCTGAGCGTTTGGATAATTATAAGCATACTTATAATTTCGACCATAACCTATTTCTTCCATTAATTTAGTCTCTGGATTACGCAAATGTAAAGGCACTGGCAAGCTACCGGTTTTCT
The DNA here is from genome assembly GCA_964480905.1 of uncultured Candidatus Saccharibacteria bacterium. Taxonomy (GTDB): domain Bacteria; phylum Patescibacteriota; class Minisyncoccia; order Portnoybacterales; family JAGGTM01; genus CAYZRO01. Next base: position 11,845 of record CAYZRO010000002.1, on the reverse strand, counting down.
CTATATCAGATTTAACATTATGATAAGCTTTATTTATAAGATTACTCTTCGGCGCTCTCGCCAAATAGATAACCGCCTGAACTAAAGCTAAATTGCCTTCTGGAGAACCGACAAATTTGACTGCTTCCATTGCTGAAACAGCTATTTGAAGAGCTTGATTATCAGCGTTTCCAATATCTTCAGAAGCAAATCTAACTAAACGGCGGGCAATATAAAGTGGATCCTCACCGGCTTCCAGCATACGAACCAACCAATAAAGAGAGGCATTATCATTACTGTCCCTTAAGCTTTTATGAAGAGCAGAAATAAGATTATAATGCTCTTCACCTTTCTTGTCATATCGTAAATTACTTTTTTGAAAAACTTCTTTTATATGCAACTGATTTATATATCTTTCTCCAGAATAATTGACCGGCGCGCTCAAAACCGCTAATTCTAAAGCATTTAAAGCAACTCGTGCATCGCCGTCAGCGAAACGCAATAAAAACTCGGCTGCTTCTGATTCTATTTTAATTTTATACCTACCCAATCCTTTATTTTTGTCCAAAAGTGCCCGTCTTAATATTTTTCTAATATCATCTTTACTCAACGGATTAAGCAGATAAACCCTTGAACGAGAGAGTAAAGGAGAAATAATCTCAAAAGAAGGATTCTCAGTCGTTGCTCCAATTAAAACAACTGTACCATTTTCCACATAAGGCAACAAAGCATCTTGCTGGCTTTTGTTCCAACGATGTATTTCATCAATAAAAAGAATAGTTCGTTGATGGCCCATTTGATAGCGAATTTCTGCTTCGTCAACAACTTTTTTTAATTCAGAAATACCCGTTGCCACCGCGCTGAATTTGACAAAATAAGCTTGAGTCGATTGGGCAATAATCTGAGCTAAACTGCTCTTGCCCGAACCCGGAGGCCCCCAAAAAATAACTGAAACTAACTCGTCTTTCTCTATTGCCAAACGTAAAGGCTTTCCTGGACCAACAATCTCATCTTGGCCAACAAAATCCTCCCATTTCTCAGGACGCATTCTTTCAGCCAAAGGAACGTGTTTTTCACTAATCTCATCCATAATGACATTTTAGCATACCAAGTCTCTTCTTTATTAGCAAGTATTTGGAAAATTTCAAATTAACTACTCATGTCATACAAAACAACTAAACTAGACTCTAAAAACGCTTACTTAAAATAACTCATTATAAATTTTCAAATAGTCTAATATAAGTCTAGACATTAAAAATTTTTTCTTAACAGTTTGATAAGCCATTTTTCCTATCCGCTTCCTCATCTCATTATTTTCTAAAAGACTAATAATTTTTTGAGCCGCTTCTTCAATGCTAGTCACTAAAAAACCGTTTTGACCGTCAGTAATTTGAAGGCCAATTCCTTTAGTCTTTCCGCCAATAACTGGTTTGCCTTTCCACATCGCTTCAGTTACAGTCAGGCCAAAACCTTCTTTAATTGATTTCTGAATAATCACATCGCTAACTGTATAAACTGCATTTATGAATAAATCATTAGAAATATCTTTTAAGGAAGAGGGGTCAGCGAATAAAAAAACATCAGGATCGCCTTTCGCTTCCTTACTAACCTGTTTAAAAACGCTTAATGCTTGAGGATCGTCATAAGCCTGAAAAAAACCAGCCAAAATAAGCTGGAGTTTGGGAATTTTATTTTTAGCTAAGTAATAAGCTTTTAGTGTACCTAAAGGATCTTTCCAAGGATCAAAGCGCGCTACTTGAGCAATAATCGGTTGATTCGGATTAATATGATAATAACTAAGGATGTTTTTGGCTTCGTCTTTTTCCATCAAACGGTTTTTTTCGCTAAAGGGATTAATCGCCGGCATCACAATTCTAGTTTTTTCTTTAGCCAACCAGTCTGGACGATAACTTTTATGACTCAAGATAACTAACCTATATTCTTCAACAAATGGTTTTATGAAGTCCAAAACATTAGGATTTGGAGAAGAAAGGTCTATATGAAGTCTTAAAACAGGAATAGGAAAACTGCTATTATTGTTCTTCAAATAGTCAATTAAAGGTAAAGGTTGGGGGTCATGAATAATAACTATTTGCGGTGCTTCATTAACAATTAATCTCTTAAAAGAAGGGGTAATTTTGCTATATATCCACTTAAGATAAAAATATTTTTCTGAATCTTTTAAAAAACCTTTTTCACCCTGTAAAAGATTATGTATTTTCTTGGTAATTTTAAAAAATTCAATTGGCGCTTTAATTATATACCAATTAGAATCAATGCCCAATAACCTCTCTAGGGGTATTTCATTTCTAAGAATCTCTGAAACCCCTCCTCCTAATTGAGTTGAATTAATATGAATAATTTTTTTAGAATGTAATTCTTTGGCTAATTTCAGAGTTTCTTGAAAAATTCTTGGGGTAAGTTTCTTATATCTTTTAAAATCAAAACTAGGTTCAAGAGAAACCTTCTCGATATAGTCCATAGCTTTACTTTATTAACAAACTTTTTATTATCTCTTGAAATTAGAATCTTAATATTTTTAAATATTATTCTTTAAGTATTATTCTTTAAGAAATTTATTATAAAGCCAGGCAAAAATCCAACCGCAGATAAAAGCATCAATAAAACCGTAAATCAATCCGACAAAAGCACCCAACCAGCTAACTGAATAACCAAAATAAAATTGCTCTAAGAGTTGTAAATGATTGCCGCCTCCTTTTATCATTATCCAAAGAGTAGCAATAAAAACAGTCAATCCCCAAAGTATGCCGCAGGTTAAAGCAAAAGCTTTTTTATTTAATGCCATAATCTAAACCCGTTTTATCAAAAAACTTTTTGATAAAACGAGATATATTTAATTTTTAATTTAATCGACCTTGGCTGATAATTATTATTTATTTTACTCTAAAAATTTTATTGATTCTCAATATAAACTTTTTCTATTATTATATCCTTTAAAGGATGGTCATCTTTATTGGTTGGCACAGATTCAATCTTATCTACCACTTCCATTCCCTCAATTACTTGACCAAAAACAGTATGTTTGCCATCTAACCAAGGAGTAGCCTGAGCAGTGACAATAAAAAATTGACTGCCATTGGTATTAGGACCAGCATTAGCCATGGCTACTGAACCCCTAACTAACTTATGTTGATTGATTTCGTCTTCAAAAGTATAACCCGGTCCTCCTAAACCATCGTCTGACCAATCATCATCTTTGCTGTTTGGATCGCCGGTCTGAATCATAAAACCCTTAATAACTCGATGAAATTTTACGCCATCATAAAAGCCTTGATTGGCTAATTTAATAAAATTCTCCACTGTTTTTGGAGCGTCATTCTTAAACATTTCAAATTTTATTATGCCTTGGTTAGTTTCCAAAACAGCGACAGAATTAACTTTTGAAGACAAATCAGCCTTTTCTAATTTTGTGTATTTAAAAACAACCAAAAAAACGGCTAAAACAATTAAAATTAAACTAGAAAGCCAGATAATTCTCTTTTTTCTCTGACGTTTAGCTTCTGACAGTAATTGCTGTTCAATTTTTCTCTGCTGTTTAATTTTTTGTATCTTGCCCATATGCTTCTAAAAATTAAATTCTAATAGATTTCAGTAAAATTTAAGATAAAATATTTTTTGTCATTATTCTTTAGTAGCTTCTCTTTTTTTTGAAAAATAAAATATATAAATCATCTCTAAAATTGCTAAAGTATTAAGAATTAATAAAGCAATAAACCAATATTTTTGTTTGTTGTGCGCGGCTCTCCATAAAGCTACTCCTTTCCAAGGTAAAACCCAAAGGCTAACAAAAAGAAGTAAATATGGATTTACAGTGCTTGTTGTAAAATCTGTTAACATAAATTCTAACTTTGTTATCTTATTAAAAATTATAACACAAGAATTATTATAAAACAAATAAAAAAAGCGGCGTAAAACACCGCTTTTTATATTGTTTTTTAATATTTTTAATCTAATCACGAGAACTGGAATGTATTACCATAACATTTGCCCAAACCCCTGACCAGTTCCCGGTAAAATTTAATTTAGATGTTGTATATGTAGTGGTTTCTTTCTCTTTTTCTTCTTTTTTTTCTTCCTTTTTTTCTTCCTTTTTATAATTCATGATAATACCTCCTCTTTTTTATTTTTTATATTATATATCATTTTTAAAAAAATGTCAATAGTTTTAACTATTTCTGGCAATGCGGGCAAAAATGAGCCGAACGCCCGTTAATTCTTTTCTGGATAATTTCGGTTCCGCATTTATAGCAAAGTTTACCTTCTCTTCGATAAACTTTTATAAAATTATTATAACCTCCTTTCTGCCCTTTAACATCTAAATAATTGTTTACTGAAGACCCTTTGCATTGTATTGCCTTTTTTAAAATTTTCTTTATGTTTTGAAAAATTTTTTTTACTTCATTAGTTTTTAAGTCTTTCACTAACCTATCAGGCCTAACCCCTGATTCAAACAAAATTTCATCGCTATAGAGATTGCCGATACCAGCAATTACGGATTGATTCATTAACAAAGGTTTAATTTTTGAATTAGGCCTCAAGCTAAGAAGTTTTTTAAAAAGTTTCAAGGTGAAATTTTTTGACAAAGGCTCCGGGCCATAATTTTCTTCTTTTTTTAAAAAATTCTCTAATTCCTTTGTCGGGACAACTTTAACATAGCCGAATTTTCTTAAATCGTTATGAAAAAGTTGACTGCTGTCTGAAAAATTATAAACAAGCCGAGTATACTTATCAGGCTTATTTACGCTTTTTTTCTTATTGTTATCCTGAAAAATTAATTGACCGGTTAACTTTAAATGAATGAGTAAACTATATCCGCTGGATAAATTTATAATAATTAACTTTGCTCGCCGATTAATATTCTGAATCACCGAACCCTCCACTATTTTTTTAAATTTAGCCAAAGAAAACTTAACTAAACCAGGCCATTTAATTTCTACTGATTTTATTTTTTCCCTTTTATTAATCTTAATAATTCTTTTTTAATTGTCTCTACTTCAGGTAACTCAGGAATAAACAAAAACCTGCAGCTTCTTAATCAAACTTTTTATCTAAAATATGATTAAGAAGCTTCTCGGCGATGATGGATTATTTGGAAAATTGCTGTAACAATCATTGATAACATCACCAAACAACCGCTAATAATAGCGATATTTATTATCTCGTTTGATAAAACAAGCTCTTTTTTAATTAAAGCTAATCTGATTAAAATCAACCAAAACATAATAATTAACCAAAGAAAAGCAGTAAAAAATTGAGCTAACCAAGCTATCAATCTGATTGCTTTAGAATGGGTCAAAAAATGAACAACAGAAGCAACAATAAAAATTAAACCCATTGGCGAAATAATCCAGAATAAAATTATAATTAGAAAATAGAAAATTTTAATTAGCCATTGATGATAATCATGCAAAGCAACAGACAATCCATTCTGAGCATCACGCAAATACAAATCGTGATTCATCTCTGAATAAGTCATAGAGCGGGACAATTTTGTCAAAACAAACCTCTTGTCAGGAGTAAACCAAGGATCGCCCTGATTGTTGTAAGCTAAATTCTTGATCTGAGCTGGATTAAGAATTGCGGTATATAATGTTTTAAATCCCGGTAAAACCTTTTGCTTGTCAGCAAAAACATAAAGAGTAACCATTACTTGTCTATTGGGAATCGGTCCGGGCCGAAAAATTTTAGGGAGCATCTCTGGCAAAGGCTCAAATTGCTTAATTAAAGAAGAAATTTTTAATGGAAAAACTATTTTGTCAGTTTTAAAAGTCAATTTTAAAGGCGAAATATGACCGCTCTTCATTTCCTTCTCCATACCAGGCCAAATTAATTCTGGTCTGACTTTTGCTACTGTATAAAACCAGTTATATTGGACATAATCTTCTAGAACATAACTGCTTTCTTTTGGAAATTGAAAACCGTTATCCGAAAGCCATTTAGCCAAAGATGAAGCCTCGCTAGCCAAAATCACTTTAACATCATAAATTCCTACTTGCTTTGTCTCAACTATTTTCACTTTGGTTTCAGACGCTTCTTCTTTATCTCCTAATAAAGATTGCTTTCTATTTAATGCTATAGTTCGGCCAGTCAAATCTGACAAAGCAATAAATATTTCATCAGTAGATTGATCAATCTCTGGACGAGTAGGCGTGGGTATTACCCAGCCAAAATCTTTCGCATCGCCATAAAATGTGCTTGATAGTATCAAAGTTTCTATACCCTTATCATAAATAATCACTCCTTGCTGGCTGGCTTGACCAATATAATAATCAGGCGGTGGGAAAAATACGCCGTCGGCTAGCGAATCTAAAGGACTTAACAAAATTAAACAAAGCAAAAAAAGAAAAAAATACCTAAAATAATTCATAAATTTTAAATTTTGATTTTAAATTTTAATCATATTTTATCGAAATATCTTACGACCTGCTTTTAATAAACGTGTTAAAGCCAAAATATAAGCAGCCATTCTCAAATCTACTCTGTATTTATTCTTTAATAGCCAAATTTTATCAAAAGATTTAACCATTACTCCGGCTAATTCTTTAAAAACTTTCTCCTCGCTCCACTTTTGATTTTTAATATTTTGTTCCCACTCAAAATAACTTACTGTGACTCCTCCGGCATTGGATAAAATATCAGGCAAAATAAATTTTTTCTTATTAAATAAAATTTTATCTGCCTCAGGGCTAACCGGCCCATTAGCTAATTCCAAAATAATTTTTGCCTGAATTTGAAAAGCATTCTTCTGAGTAATCTGATTCTCTAAAGCGGCTAAAACAAGAATATCTACCGGCAAAGACAACAATTGAGAGTTTGTAATTCTTTTGCTGCCATCAAAACCTATTACTGAACCTGTCTTCTTTTTATGCACTAAAACTTTTTCAGGCTTTAAAGAATTCTGCTTATTTGATAAAAGAATGCCTCCTTGCGAATCGCTAATCGCTATAATTTTAAAACCGCGTTCAAAAAGCAAAGAAGCGATATTAAAGCCAGCATTCCCAAAACCCTGAATAGCTACTTTAAGAGGTAATTTTATTTTTAGCTTTTTTAAAAATCTTTCTAGAACATAAAAACCACCCAAAGAAGTAGCTATATTTCGGCCAAGTGAACCGCCATATTTTGGCGGCTTACCTGTGACAACCGCTAAAGACTTATCAACTTTACCGCTTGTAATTTTCTTATATTCATCAGCCAGCCAAAACATTTCTTGTGGACCAGTATTAACATCAGGAGCCGGCACATCTTTATAAGGCCCTATAAAATCAGCAATATATTGAATGTATTTCCTAGTCAAATTTTCTCTTTCTTTTTGAGTCAATACTTTGGGATCTACTTGAATACCTCCCTTGCCACCACCAAAAGGTATATCTACCACTGCACATTTCAAAGTCATCCAGAAAGCCAAAGTTTTTACTTCGTCAAGGTCTACCTGAGGATGATAACGTATACCGCCCTTATAAGGGCCACGCCAGTTGTTATGTTGGATTCTATAAGCATTAAAAAATTTTATTCGTTTGCCAATTCTGACTGGAAGAGTTACTTCTATAATTCGTTGGGGGTAACTTAAAGCTTGTAAAATTTCTTTCTCTAAAAAAGTCAATTTATGACCATTGCGGCTATCTAAAATTTTAGCCGCTTGCTCTAAACGTTTAAAGCTTTTTTCAAAAATGCTCATCAATAAATTTAATTTTAATTTTTAAAAATAAAATTTTATATATCTAACCTTCTTTAGAAATTTCTTTCTTGTCTTCATTCTCAGTCTTCTTTTCAGTTTCAACATCTGAAGTTTGGTTTTGTTCTTTTTTGGAATCCGTTTCTTCTCCTTCTAAATCTTTCTTTTCCTGATCAACGGTCGAAGTTTCTGGTGATTGCTGTTTATTTTCTTTATCTCTTTTGGAACGAATAGAGATCTTCGCTTTTGGTCCTTTAATAATCCCTGCCTTTATTAAAAGATTATAAGCGCTATCTGAAGGTTTTGCTCCTTGAGAAAGCCAATAAAGAATACGCTCTTTATTAAAAAGCTGTTCTTTAGTAATCGGATTATAATGACCAAGTTTCTCTATATATTTTCCTTTAGGTTTCGACTGACTAGGAACCACCACTAATCTAAAACTTGGAGCATTTTTTTTGCCAAAACGCATTAAGCGTATTCTTAACATATCTTTAACTTTATTATCTTTAATGTAAATATATATTTAAGTTTATCGATTTAATTAATAAAAGTCAAATTTATTGATATTTTCCTTTCTCTTTGGTATTTACTGAAATTTTTAGCAAAATTTTCTTCAGTAAATCTTCGCTTAAACTATAAATGACAGGAATGACTAAAAGCGTTAAGCCAGTAGCCACTGTTAAACCGCCAATAACCGCGACTGCCATTGGCCTCATTCTTTCAGCGCCTAAACCAGAATTTAAAGCAACCGGCAACATAGCTAAAATTGTCGTTAAAGAAGTAATCAAAATCGGCCGCAATCGGACAACCCCACCCTCCACTAAAGCCAAGTGTCTAGATAGTCCCTGTTTCCTTAGTTGATTCACATAGTCAATTAAAACAATAGCATTATTAACTACAATGCCAGTTAAAACAATTAAACCCATAAACGAAGGCGCAGAGAGATCTTGTCCACTCAAAGCTAAAGCTAAAAGCACCCCCACTAAAGCCAAAGGCATAGTAAACATAATAACTAAAGGATGAATCAAATTTTCAAATTGGGCGGCCATTACCATATAAACCAACAAAATCGCCATCAATAAGGCAAAGCCAAAATCTTTAAATGTCTCTTGCATTTGCTTATATGATCCCCCGTATTTAATAAAATAACCAGAAGGAAGATAAATAGTCTTAATTCTATTTTTAATATCTTGAACAATACTTCCTAAATCGCGACCAGCGCTATTTGCCGTAATACTAACAAAACGCATTTGATCTTCCCGAGTAATTTTTACTGGCCCTTCTCCTTGAACAACATCCCCTATTTGACGAAGAGGAACAGAAATACCCAAGGGAGAAGCAATTTGGATATCGCCTAATTGGCTCAACGTCTCTCTATCTATCTGTTGATATCTCACTCGGATATTTATTTCCTCGCCTTTCTGTCTGATTCTAGTAGCTACTCGACCTTGCCAGGCATCTCTCACAGCACTGCCAATCTGTCCGGCTGTCAAGCCTAAATGTGAAGCTTTTGTCTTGTCTATCTTGATTTGAAATTCAGGACTACCTTCACTAAAAGTTGTCTCAATATCACGAATGCCCTCAATCTGAGAGATATCTGAAGCGATGTTATCACTTATTTTTTTTAATTCAGCTAAATCCTTTCCAAATATCTTTATCTCAACCGGGCTTTGAAGACCCCCTATATTACTAACATCTGTAAATCTAATATCGCCGCCTTTAACAGCCGGCAGTTTTTTCCTAATCATTTCAGACAACTCTTGGGAAGAAAAATGCCGTTTATTCTTATCTTTTAAAGCAATCATTATTTGGGCTTCATTAACGCCTACAGAAGTCATTCCCGAAGCAACATCCAACTCACTGCCCTGATATAAGCCAACAAAACTGCTTTCACTATCAACGTCATCAAAACCTAAAATAACATCCTCAATTTGAGACACTAAACGATCAGTTGTCTCTAACGAAGTACCGGCCGGCATTCTAATATTTAAAACGAGCATATCTGAATCGATAGACGGGAAAAAACTTGTTCCAATAAAAGGAATAAGCAGTAAAGAGAATAAAAAGATCATTCCGCTAAAAATTATTGTCTGTCGACGATGGCTAAGACACCAGCGGAGAATTTTTCTATATCTTTCTTTTAATTTTTGAAATTTATTTTGAGTTGACCGGAAATAATGATTAGAAATCTCTTGACTAAAAAGTCTTGAAGCCAACATAGGCGCCAAAGTTAAAGAAATAAACAAAGAAGCAAAAAGAGACGAAGCAATGGTTAAAGCAAAACCGCGAGATAATTGACCAGCTAATCCGCCAGCCAAAGCCATAGGAAAAAAAACGGCTACCGTTGTCAAAGTAGAAGCAACGATAGCCATAGTGACTTCTGAAGTTCCTTTAACTGCCGCTTGTTTTTTTGACTCTCCTTTTTCTAAGTGGCGGAAAATATTTTCAATAACAACCACAGCATTATCAACCAACATACCCACTCCTAAAGCAAGACCTCCCAAAGTCATCAAATTCAAGGTATAACCAGCACCATAAATAGGAATGAAAGCGGCAATGACAGAAAGTGGTATAGCAACGATAATAATTGAAGCAGGACGCCAATTCCTTAAAAAGAAAAAAATGATCAATGAAGCCAAAAAAGCGCCTATTATGGCTGATTGGATAAGTCGATTAGTAAAAACTCTAACAAATTTGCTTTGGTCCATTACTAAATGAAATCTTAGTTGAGGTAAAGACATAGCTATACTTTCTATCTCTTTTTTTGCCCGCTCGGCAACTCTTGTTGTATTGGTGCCAGATTGTTTATTAACCATTAAAAGCACACTCGGCTGATTATTAGTCCGGCTATAACCTCTTTCTTCCTGATAACTGTCTTTAATCTCCGCAATGTCTCTCAAATAGACGGGTTGATTGTTTAAAATTGCCACAACCGTCTGGCCTATTTCCTTGATGTTTTGATACTCGCCAATAGTTCTAACAGAAAATTCTTTATCTCCTTGCTCAAGTCGACCGCCGGAGATATTAAGATTTTCGGCTCGCAAAGCCTGGAAAACCTGATCCTGAGAAATTCCATAAGCTTCAAGACGCGATTTAATCAAATTTATCTGCACCTCCTTTTCTAGACCGCCCATTAAAGATACCGAAGCTATCCCTTCAAGCTTTTCTATTCTCTCTTTAACTTCGTCCTTTAAAAGACGACGCAGTTCAAAAGCTGTTTTGTCTTTATCTTGATTTAAACAATTTCCTAAGCAATCAAAAGTTATTCCATAAGCCAAAACAGGCATTGACGACACATCAAACTTTACTACCAAAGGCTTACTAGAGTCATCCGGTAAATAATCCTCAATCAAACCAACTTTTTCTCTTATATCCTGCGCGGCAAAATCCAAGTTAGTTCCCCAATTTAGCTCTACTAAAACAATGGAAAGCCCTTCTTGAGAGGTAGAATGAATAGATTTTATATTACTTACTGTGCTTACCGCTTCTTCTAATGGTTCAGTAACTAATTTCTCAACATCCTTTGAGTTTACGCCCGGATATTGAACGACTACAGAAATTACCGGGTAATCTATTTCCGGCAGCATATCTAACCCTAATTTTGTTAAAGATAAAATACCTAAAACAACGACAATTAGGATAAGCATAGTTACCGTAACAGGTCGATTGACTGAAAACCCAGCAAGATTTTTCATAAAATATTATTTTTATTAAACTTTATCTATAATCTACAAAATTCAATCTTTAGAACTTTTTTCTTGAGTAATTACTTGCTCTCCTTCATGTAAATTATAAAAACCATTTATAACAATTTCCTGCCCCGCTTTTAGCCCTTTAACTACCTCTAATCGCTCTTCGTCAATTTTCTCAGTTTGTATCTTTACTATCTTGATTTTTGAATTTTCAACTACATAAATTTTCTCTTGGCCATTTTCCTGAAACACTGCTTGAGAAGGAATAATTAAAGCATTATGTTTTTGGTTAAGAATAATTTTCAATTTGGCAAACAAACCGGCTTTTAACCGCCCTTCAAGATTATCAATAGAAATTTTAACAATAAATTTTTTGCTTAAAGAATCAGCTGCCGGCGCAATAAAAGTAATTCGCCCCTGAAATACATCCTTAGGAAAAGCATCAAAAAATACTTCTACCAGCTGACCATAATTAACTTTT
>CAYZRO010000001.1:0-26985 GCA_964480905.1 uncultured Candidatus Saccharibacteria bacterium | reverse complement strand
AAACAGCTCTTCCTTGAGTCATTGACCGTAAAACAGTAGCATAACCAAACATTTCTGCTAAAGGCACCTTGGCATCTATAACTTTTGTCACAAAATTACCCTCTCCTCTATCTTCTATTTTTTCAATATGTCCTCTTTTTGAATTAATATCGCCTATCACATCACCCATAAATTTTTCTGGAGTAATAACTTGAAGAGTCATAATTGGTTCTAAAAGAACAGGCTTAGCCTGCTTAGCCGCTTCTTGAAATGCCATTGATCCGGCAATTTTAAAAGCGGCCTCAGAAGAATCTACTTCATGAAAAGAACCATCGTATAAAGTAACCTTTACATCAACAACCGGATAACCAATCAAAATGCCTTTTTCTGTCGCCTCTTTTACGCCTTTTTCCACTGCCGGAATGAATTCTTTTGGAATAATGCCTCCTTTAATAGCATCAACAAATTCAAAACCGCCTCCTCGTTCCAACGGTTCAACTCTTAACCAAACATGTCCATATTGACCACGACCGCCACTCTGACGAATATATTTTCCCTCAGCTTCAGCTTTCTCACGAATAGTTTCCTTATAAGCTACTTGAGGTTGACCGATATTGGCATTAACATTAAATTCTCTCACTAGCCTATCCACAAGAACCTCCAAATGTAATTCTCCCATTCCAGAGATAATTGTTTGTCCTGTCTCTGTATCGCCTTTTATAACAAAAGTGGGATCCTCTTCAGCTAATCGTCTCAAAGCTATAGCCATTTTTTCTTGGTCGGCTTTACTTTTTGGCTCAATAGCTGTTGAAATAACCGGTTCTGGAAAAGAAATTTTTTCTAAAATAATCGGTTCAACAGGATCACAAAGCGTATCACCAGTAGTAGTATTTTTTAAACCAACAATAGCTCCTATATCACCCGCAAAAATCTCTTTAAGATCCTCTCTGTGATTGGCGTGCATACGGACTATTCGACCGACTCTTTCTTTCTGGCCTGTGTTAGAGTTAAAAACATAAGAACCGGCCTCCAAAATGCCTGAATAAACACGAAAATAAGCTAACTGTCCGACAAAAGGGTCGGTAGCTATTTTAAAAACCAAGGCGGCAAAAGGAGAATCATCTTTGCTCTCTCTAATAATCTTTTTTTCTGGATTCTTGTAATCATAACCTTCTACAGGCGGCAAATCAACCGGCGAAGGCAAATAATCTATAATAGCATCTAATAATGGTTGAACGCCTTTATTCTTTAAAGCCGAACCACAAAAAACAGGAATAAGTTTATAATTTAAAACCGCCTTACGCAAAACTTTTTTTAGATCTTCTACTGGCAAATCTTGCCCATTAAGATACTTCTCCATCAGTTGATCATCATGTTCAACAATTTTTTCAATCAATTCGTGCCTCTTTTCTTCTGTTTCTTTTTTTAGTTCTTCTGGTACCTCTTTCTCTACAATCTCCTCGCCTAATTTCCCCTCAAAATAAATGGCCTTTTGTTTTAAAAGATCAATAACCCCTATGTGTTTTTCTTCTAAGCCAATAGGCATCTGCATCCTGACCGCATTCGGACTAAGTCTTTCTAAAATAGACTGAAAACTTTTCTCAAAACTAGCTCCAGTCCGATCAAGTTTATTAATAAAACATATGCGTGGCACTTGATATTTATCTGCTTGATGCCAAACTGTTTCTGATTGGGGTTCAACTCCCGCCACTCCATCAAAAACGACAACTGCTCCATCAAGAATTCTTAAAGAACGCTGAACCTCTACAGTAAAATCAATATGGCCGGGTGTATCTATAATGTTTATTCGATATTTATCTTGGCTATTTGAATGCGACCAAAAACAAGTGGTTGCCGCCGAAGTAATCGTAATACCTCTTTCTTTTTCTTGAGCCATCCAGTCCATTTCAGCTTCTCCCTCATGAACTTCGCCTATTTTATGTTTTTTGCCGGTATAATAAAGCACTCGTTCAGTAACCGTGGTCTTACCGGCATCAATATGAGCGATAATTCCAATATTTCTTGTTTTCTCAATAGAATATTCACGCATAAATTTAAATTATCTAGATAAGTGAGCAAAAGCTCTGTTAGCTTCAGCCATTCTATGAACTTCTTCTTTCTTCTTAACGGCAAAACCGGTATTGTTTGCCGCTTCAATTAACTCCTCAGCTAATCTTTCAAACATCGGCTTCCCTTTTCTTTTCCGCGCTCCCTCAACAATCCATCTAATAGCCAAAGACAAACGACGATCCCCTCTAACTTCTTTAGGAATTTGGTAATGAGCGCCGCCAATGCGGCGAGATTTAATCTCTACCAATGGCGAGGTATTCTTAATCGCCTGATCAAAAACTTCTAAAGCCTCTTTCTTAAGTTTTTTAGCAATTAAATCAAAAGCTTGATAAACAATATGGGAAGCCAAAGATTTTTTGCCGTCTTTCATAATATAATTAATCAATTTTGCTACTGTAGTATTCTGATATCTCGGATCAGGCTGAATAATTTTTTTTATTTTTTTCTTACGACGCATAATTTTATAATCTTTTATTGTTTAGGTTTCTTGGTGCCATATTTAGACCTTTGTTGCTTGCGACCTTCTACTCCTTCAGCATCCAAAACGCCCCTTACTACATGATATCTTACTCCTGGCAAATCTTTTACTCGACCACCTCTTATTAAAACTACAGAGTGCTCCTGAAGATTATGACCCTCACCCGGAATATAAGCAGTAACTTCCATGCCATTAGTCAAACGAACGCGGGCAATTTTCCTCAATGCTGAATTTGGTTTTTTAGGTGTAGTTGTGGTCACTTTCACACATACGCCTCTCTTGAAAGGCGAAGGAAAAAAAACTGGCTTATTTTTTTTAGTATTAAAACTCCGCCAAAGAGCCGGCGCCTTTGGTTTTTTCTTTGGTTTTTTTCTTGGCTTTCTAATCAATTGTTGTATTGTCGCCATAATCCAATAAAAAAATTAGTTAACAAAAAAGCCTTAAGGCTCCATAAAATAAACTTAATATTTTCTTATTCCAACAATTCTACCATAAACGAACAAAGAAAAAAAGTCAAATTAAACAAACTAATACCCATATTGTATTTTGTATCTATTTAAAATAAAGTAAGTCCTGTCAACAATTTGAAAATAAAATTAACGAAAGGTAAAATTAAACGGAAAGCAAAAACAATAACAAATATTAAGATAAACATACCATATCTCTCTAAAAAGAATCTCAATTCACTCCATCGTTCAGGCAAAACAGCCAGTAAAATCTTTGAACCATCTAAAGGCGGAACAGGAATTAAATTAAAAACAGCCAAAAGGATATTTAAGAAAACAATCCAAGTAAAAATTTGAATAAAATTATAAAAAACCAGAGAATCGCCTTGAGGAATAAACCTAATTAGCAAACCAAAAATTATAGCAATAAATAAATTGGCTAGAGGACCAGCCCCGCCCACCAAAGCCGGACCCCAACGTTGATCTTTTAAATTGTACGGATTAAAAGGAACAGGTTTAGCCCAACCAAAAATAAATCCGCCTAACCAAAAACAGATTAAAGGAACCAAAAAAGAACCGACGAAATCCAAATGCGCCAAAGGATTTAATGTTAACCGACCAGCATATTTAGCCGTAGGATCTCCTAATTGATAAGCCATCCACCCATGAGCAAATTCATGAATTATCACTGACATTAATAAAATGATTAACTGAACTAAAATAATAACGAAAGAATCCATATACTTGTCAAAAATTATTTTATCTTGTATTCTAATTCTATAATAAAATACAAAACATTTAATGCCAAATTAAAATCCAAAATAAAACGGTTATGGATTAAAATTTGGATTAAAGAATATGTCTAAAGTGTGCGACATTTGCGGCAAAAAATCAATAGTAGCTACTGTACGAAAAAAACTTCGTGGCAAGTATAACCCAACAGCTAAAAAAAGAAAATATCCAAATCTAAGATGGGTTTTCATCTCACCTGAATTAAATTTGCCTCGTAAATTCAATCAATACAAAGGAAAAAGAATCAAAATCTGTAGTCGCTGTCTAAAAAGTTTATATAAAACTCTTAAAATAAAAACTGAACAAAAATAATATAGCTTTTTATAAGCTTCGGAGTGTAGTATAACGGTAGTACGCACCCTTGGGGTGGGTGTAGCCCGGGTTCAACTCCCGGCACTCCGATCCCTGTTTTTGTTTCTATCAAGATAAAACCCTTCCTAATCTAAATTATCTAAAAATTGATCTCTTTTTTTAAAAAAAATTTCTGCTTGCTGCTGAATTAAAGATTCCGAATCTTCTAAAGATAAATATTTTATCTCTTTTAAAAATGAATTAATGCGTTTAAAATACAAATCTTTAAAAAAAATTCCCAAGCTCTTTAATCTTCTAAAATCTTTCAAAGCGCTATAAACAATCTCTACCCATTGCTTAGCATCAATAAAATCATTCTTTATCTCTACTTCGCTTTTTTCTTGCTTTGAAAAATTCTCTTTTTCGGGCAAGCCCAATGTTTTTTCTAATCCGCCGACAAATTTATTCTTGGTAAAATTGGTAAAAAAAGTAGGCTGTTTTATTTTATATTTTTTTTTACGCCAAAATGACTCATTCTGCCAAATAATTGTAAAGGCAGTCATGAGAACATCATCTAGCATTGGATTTAATTTCGGCCTGCTTGGTTTATGAATTTTTTCTCCTAAATCAGCTTGACAGATTTTAAAATTGCCAAAAATAGCATTAAGGCTCATAAAAATATCTATGCCATAATTACGAATATAAGAATCCCATTTTCTTTTAAGCCAATATCTAATCATTTTTTGATTAAAAGCAAAATCTCCGCCAATCGGCTGGCGAATATTAAAACCAAGTAATCCATAAACTAATGGATAACATATAAAATTCGTAATAGTGGCATCGTCATAATGACGCCTATAGTACGGAAAAACAAAATCGTACCCCTCTTTTTCAACTGGGTTAATTAAAAAAGGAACCCATTCAGGGAAAATGCTTTTTAAATCGGCATCAACCACCATTATATATTCTGCTTGAAACTTTAAAGCCGATTTAAAAAGATTATAAAAATTATTCCCCTTGCCTTTAATATTCTTAGGAGTAGAGATATAAATTTTTTCGCTTTTTGTTGAGGTAGATAAAAAATTTCTTCTTGTTTTATCAGGAGAACAATTATCAACATTTATAATAACGCACTTTTTACCTGGAAAATATTTAACCAATCCTTTGTCAACTATTTCTGTGAAAAAAGAAATATTATCTTCCTCATTATACGAAGGAATGCCAACGATTATCTCAAAAAGTTTTTTCATTATTGATTTTATTTAAGGTTATCTTCTTCTAAATCAGGCAATCTCAAAATACTATTTTTTTGATCCTTCTTCTTCCTCCTCCTCAATAGCGCCAAAAGGACAAATCTCCCTGCATTTGCCACAGTGTCGGCATTTCTCTTTATCAATAACGGCTTTGTTATCATCACCTATTTTAATAGCACCATAAGGACAAACCTGAAGACAAGCACCACAGCCGGCACACTTTGATTTATTTACTTTCAATTTTCCCATAATTATTATTTTTCTCAATTATCTTAAAATAATAAAAATAGTTTTTTTATTTTTATTTATGAAATAATAAATATTTTAATAGCCTAACTTCTTAAAAATGCCGACGGCCTCGACGATGACGATAGTGATTTCTTAAACGACTAACCAAACCCTGCCCTGATCCTCTAGCAATTAAACCGCCTCTTAAGTCTGGATTTTCAGAATTAGGCAAAATCGCTTTCTGGGGACAAACCTCCATACATTTACCGCACTTGATACACTTACTTTGGTCAATAAAAGCTTTGCCATCTCTAAAAGAAATGGCGCCTACAGGACATGCATTAGAACAAAGCCCACAACCTATACATTTTTCTTGATTAACCCATGGCATAATATATTAAAAAATAGTTATCAACTGACATCTTTTTATCTCACTTCGATAATCAGTTAATTACTATTTGTTATTTATCTTTTTCTTTTTAATAAAAGGACATTGTCCCTTTTCTGCCTCCCTATCCAAAACCGCCCTAATAAATTCATTACAAGACTTAAAACCGCATCGACCACAATTCAAATTAGGCACTAGAGCTTTTAACTCTCTCCCAGCCAAATATCTATCATGAACAGCTTTCTCGTCTATAATTTTATTGCCATAACAATAACCGCAAACAGCCGAAGGCATAGAATGCTTTAAGGTAAGTTTTTGTCCGTTGACGTCAGGAGACAATTTAATAAACTCTATTATATCAATTGCTCCTTCGCCAGTTAAACCATTAACTTCCACTATTTTAGCCTTAGGATTTACTCTTAAAACACCAGCTCTAAAAATTTCTCTCTCCGCTTGAGAAATTAAATCTCCTTTGCTAATCGCAACGATATCTGCTTGAGTCAAAATCGGACCATAACGCTTAGGATCACCTGAGGTAATATCCAAAACATTAATGCCTAATCCTTCATTAATATAGGGCGAACAACGAAGGCACAAGCCAGCAGTTTCTAAAATAATAATATCTTTATCTTGGTTTTCCTTTAGAATTTTAGGCACTTCTAAAGCTGTATAATGATCTGGGCAAAGCTCGCCGGCCAATTTTTTTACTGCATCAATTTGATATCTTTCTGAGATTAATTTATTATCCTCAGTATTTAAACAATCAAATTTAGCAAAGAATAATTTTAATTCTTTGCTTAACTCTTGAATAACAAATTTAATAATGCTTGTTTTGCCAGAACCGGGAGTTCCGGCAAAAATAACAAATTTCATATTGATAACTTAACCTAATTAAATATTATTTTGATGTGTAGGTTTACAAAACATTTCTATCTCTTCTATACTCTCGCCTCGTCTAATTTGCTCTCTGATTTTTAAATTATATCCCTCTACCCAATTCAAATAATGGGCTATGCCTTTTTCTTTTAAAGTTGTTTTAATAATTTTTATAATACCACCATTTTTGATAACTATTCTTTTATCAGCGCCTAAAGCCAAAGAAGGATCATGAGTAACAATAAGAACAATTTTTCCTTCCTCAATTAAGACTTGAATCGCCCTCTCTTTTTTTATACCGGCATTTTCTATTTCATCGATTAAAATTACAGGAGAAATACTAATATTGGCGATATCAGCAATCATCAAAGCCCGACTCTGCCCGCCAGATAAATTCAATAAATTCATTTCAGGCGCAATAGGCTCACCTGTTATTTCATTAGCTTCTCTAATAACTTCGTCAATTAATCCAGGTTTTGGCTTCTTGCCTCTGGCTTTTATATGTAATTCTAAAAATTTTCTCACTGAAACATCAGTTAAAAAATTCATTGTCTGGGCCAAAGAAGCAATAAATTTCCTTTTAGGATTAAAACGCCACTCTTGGTCAGGAATTTTATTATTGATTAAAATCCTCCTTTGACTCTGGGTATCGCCTTGGGCTAACTTTTCAATATCGTAAAGCAACTGACTCTTTCCAGAACCTGTAGGACCAACTATTGCCACTATCTCGCCTTTTTTTATCTCAATTTTTTCAAATTTTTCCTTTTTTCCAAATTTATTTATCCCTGGCAAAATTGTTAATTTAGCAATCTGGTTTTTCATAAAGCATATTTTAATATACAAATGAATTTATATTAACATATTGTTTGGGGAACGACAAATTTAAAAAATTATTATAAAATAAAAAATTAATTAAGAAAACAAGGAACATCTACTCAAATCTTCTGCTTCTTAAAAGAATATCAAATCATCTTGAATAAAATATAAAATACTGTCTTTAAGAAATTTTTAAATTTCTTAAAAAATTGTGGATAAAAAACTTGACATGTTCTAAATAAATTATAAGCTTAAATTAGCACCTTTTCTGTGTTATTATTCCCTCTTACCCTCCTTTTTGCTTTTTCTTTTATAAGCCCCTATAAGACCCAAGGGGCTTATTTTTTATCCTAAGGTTTTATTTTCCTATATAGATATATGAATTTGTTAAGCTCTTAAATCAACTTTTATCTTCTGAATAATCACAATCCTTATTAGAACATTTAATCTTTTTCCCTTTTTCTACTAAAGGATGTCCGCATTTAGGACACCGCTGACCGGTTGGCTTATCCCAAGAAGCGTAATCGCATTTGGGATAACGACTACAACTATAAAAAAGTTTTCCTTTTTTTGTATGTCTTTCTAAAATCTCCCCTTCTAAACACTTAGGGCAAGGCACATTGATATTAGGAGACTTTAAAGGCTCGGTATACTTGCATTTGGGAAAATTTGAACAAGCATAAAATTTACCATAACGTCCTAATTTAATAATTAAATCACTTCCGCATTGAGGGCATTTTCTTGTAGTTTTTTCTTCGGTTAATTCTTTCTTATTTATCTCTTTATATTTTTTATTTAAATTATCCTTAAAAGGAGAATAAAAATCGCGGATAACAGAAATCCATTTTAATTTTCCTAAAGCGATTTTATCTAACTTTTCTTCAATTCTGGCTGTAAATTTAACATCAACAATCTGAGGAAAATGTTTAACTAAAATTCCTGTAACCAAAACACCCATCTCAGTCGGCTGGAATCTTTTTTGCTCATTTTTAAACACATAATTTCGCTCCTGAATAGTACTAATAATAGGAGCATAAGTGGAAGGCCGTCCAATACCTTCTTTTTCCAAAGCTTTTATTAAACTAGCTTCTGAATAACGAGCAAGTGGTTGAGTAAAATGCTGATAAGATTTAAGGTCAATTAGACTCAATATCTGATTTTTTTCTAAATCGGGCAAGAATGCTTCTGTTATTTTTATCGGATAAACTCGCAAAAATCCTTCAAATTGAATTCTGTTACCAGTGGCTCGAAAAATATATTGACCAGCTTGAACATCAACGACAGTTGTTTCTAAAACTGCTGGAGACATTTGACAAGCTATTGTTCTCTGCCATATTAACTGATAAAGTTTGAACTGCTTATTGTCCAAATATTGACGAATATCATCAGGGGCAAGAAAAGGTTGAGTCGGACGGATAGCCTCGTGAGCTTCTTGAACGCCTTTGTTTTTAGTCTTATAAATTCTCGTTTGAACAGCCAAAAATTTTTTGCCATATTTCTTGTCAATAACTTGACGAATATCTGCCAAAGCGCTGTTAGACAAATTCAGAGAATCTGTTCTCATATAAGTAATCAAGCCCACCCGACCTTTATCACCTAAATTAATCCCTTCATAAAGTTGCTGAGCCAATCGCATTGTTTGTTTTGCCGAAAAGCCAAACCAATTAGATGCTGTTTGTTGTAAAGTACTTGTGGTAAAGGGAGGCAATGGATTTCTATTAATTTTTTTAGAATTAATTCTTTTGACTTGAAATTGCGTCTTCCTTAACTGCTTTATTATTTTTTCAACTGTCTCTTTATTTTTAATGCCTAACTTAGGCAAAGCTCGATTATTTTTCTTAATTAATTTGGCTAAAAATATTCTTTGCGATTTGGGCGGTGCTAATTCAGCTTCAATTGTCCAGTATTCTTCTGGCTTAAACGATTTAATTTCATCCTCTCTCTCTACGATCAAACGAACAGCTACTGACTGAACCCGACCAGCAGACAACCCTTTAGCTACTTTTTTCCATAAAAAAGGAGAAAGTTCATAACCAACCAATCTGTCTAAAATTCTCCTCGCTTGTTGAGCATTCACTAAATCAAAATTTATTGGTCGAGGATTTTCTAAGGCCTGTTTAATTGCTCCTTCTGTAATCTCATGAAAAACAATCCTTTGATAAGGCTTTTCTTTTTTATTCTTTATTTCTTTGCCTGCAAAATAGTCGCCAAGATTTAGCGTTTGAGCGATATGCCAAGCGATTGCTTCGCCTTCCCTATCTTCATCAGTGGCCAAAATAACTATTTTTGCCCGCGAAGCTATTTTCTTAAGTTCGCTTACTATTTTCTTTGCCTTCAGAGGAACAACATATCTTGGCTTAAAATCATTTTCAACGTCTATTCCCAATTCATTCTTTGGCAAATCACGAATGTGACCGTAACTTGACTTAACTACAAAAAACTTTCCCAAAAATTTTTGGATAGTTCGAGCTTTAGTTGGACTTTCAACAATAACTAATTTCATAAAATAATTAAAATCAATAAATCTAATGACTTAAAACATATTGATTGCCTCCTAAGTTTTTTATTTTCCCCTTCATTTCCATAGTAATTAAAGTTCTGTTAACAACAGCTGTGCCTAAATTACTCTTTTGAATTAATTTGTCAATATGGACAGGTTCATTACTAATTAACTTTAATAAAATAGCTTCCTCAGTAGTTTCAGGAAAATAATCATCACTATTTCTCTCTTTTATTGCTAAATTAAGATTAAATTCATCAAGAACGTCCTGAGCTTGATTCACTAGTTTAGCGCCGAGTTTGATTAAATTATTAGAACCTCGAGAAAAAGGATTATAAATTGAACCAGGAACAGCAAATACTTCACGATTCTGCTCCAAAGCGTATTTAGCTGTAATCAAAGCCCCACTTTTCTCGCCTGCTTCAATAACCAAAACGCCTTGGCTTAATCCAGAAATAATTCTATTGCGGGCAGGAAAATGAAATGATAAAGCCGGTGTGCCAACAGGATATTCAGTTAAAACGACGCCTTTATCAATAATCTTATCAACTAATCTTCGATTAAAAGCAGGATAAATACTTTGATAGTCTAATCCGGAACCTATTACCGCTATTGTTCGTCCTCCTCCTTCTACAACGCTTTGATGAACATAACTATCTATGCCTTGGGCTAAACCGCTAATAATATTAAAACCAGCTTCTGATAATTGCCGTGCTAACTGAATAGCTACTTGCTGACCATATTTTGAAGGACGACGAGTGCCAACAATAGCTAAATTAAAATCATTAAGTCCTTGTAAAGTCCCTTTATAATAAAGAATGGCTGGCGGATTGTAAATCTCTTTAAGCAAAGCCGGATAGTTTTTATTTTTAATAGTTAAAATCTTTAAACCGCATTTATCTACTTTTTCCATTTCTCTGTCCGGATTAATTAAAGGCCTTTTAGCGATAATCTCATTGACTACGTTTTTCTCAATCCCGGCTTTTTCCAATTCAGCAGAACTTGCCTGCCAAGCTCTTTCTAAATTATTAAAATAAGAAATTAATTTTTTAAATCTAATCGGGCCTATCTGACTAATTTGGTTAAAGGCATTAAAAAATTTTTCTTCCATATTTGTTTTATCTTAACATGTTTTAAAATCTTGACAAATAAGTTAAAGTTGCTATATTAAACTATCACTTTAAAAATGCTCACTATCCTATCTGTGAGTGGTTTTGGTAAAACGACCCCTCCTAAGTTTTATCATAGCCCTCGTCAGAGGCAATCGGCAAATGCCGACCTCTGTTCCGAAATTTTTCGGAACTAACCTAAATTTTTTAGGATTTGTCTCTGAGCTCGCAGATAGGATAGTAAACATTTTTACACTAAAAAACTTCCTCAAGGGAAGTTTTTTAGTGGTTCTGCTGTCGAATTAACCTAGAAAACTTTCGGCTTAATCACAAGTGGGTGTCCGCACGTTCCCGCCACGGCGGAAACAAATATAGGACTCCCATTCTATCGCAACTGATCCAAAATTATTCTAGGTTTCGACCAGCAGAACCAAATTTATTATAACAAATAATCAATTAAAAATAAATAAAAACTATTCAAACATTATTTCTTCTTCGGCACGGCGATAATCATGAATTTCTTCCGGGGCAAACCAAAGTTTTATTTCTTCCTCTGCATCATCAAAACTACTAGAAGCGTGAATAATATTTTTCACCGCTCTTTTGCCTGTATTAGCTAAAGCGGGAGAATCAACTGAAAAATCTCCCCGAATCGTGCCAGGAGGAGCAAAAGCAGGTAAGGTTGGACCAGTAATCATCCGCACGCTCTCTACAGCATGAGGACCTTGAATAACCATAGCAATAACTGGCCCGGAACTCATAGAAGCAATTAACCACTTTTTCACCATTTTGCCTATTTTCAACTTATTGTCAGTCCCTAATTCTTTCTTAGCATCAATTTTATAACGCTGATAAGTCTCTAATGTTTTAGCTCCTAAATTTTCTAAATATTCCTGTTTGTCAGGATAATGCATATTATAATGCTCTTTTGTCGGCCAAACCATTTTCAAAGCGACCATCTTTAAGCCGGCTTTTTCAAAACGGGAAATAATTTCACCGACAAGACCACGCTGAACTCCATCGGGCTTAATAATCACTAAAGTTCTTTCTTCAAATCTTCTTTGTAAATTAGAATTATTTTTCATACATTTATATATTTATTACTCTTATATTTATTTTTATATCTATTTTTTCTAATGTTGTAAAGAAAAAATTTACTTATCCTTTAATTAATATAAAGTTTTCACTGCTAAATGATAGCCATCAGTTAAAATTTCAATATCGCCATTAATATCTGTTCGAAATAAATGAATGCCCTCTAAACGTTTAAGCGTCTCTCGGTGAGGATGTCCATAACGATTTTTCCTGCCTACTGGAATAACAGCCATTTGAGGCAAAACTGCTTTCAGAAACGTCTGACTTGTGGAATACTTACTACCATGATGACTAACTTTTAAAACATTGGATTTTAAATTATAGAATTTTATCAATTGTTTTTCAACTGATATATCTATATCGCCTGTCAATAAAAAAGAATCTTTACCAAAGACCAAACGACAAACTACTGACGTATTGTTAGTTTTTTTAAAAGATTGACCAACCAGATTTTCAAATGGATAAAGAATATCTATCCACAAATTTTGACTTATTTTAATTCTCTCATTCGCCTGGGCAAAAATTACTGGAATATGTTTCTTTTTAATAAGCTCCTGCCAAAATTTGTAAGCGGCTAAATCATCTTTAATACCTGTATAAATAATTTTATCTATATGATAAGATTGCAAAACATCTATTAAGCCATTCAAATGATCACTGTCTGGATGAGTCAAAATGACTAAATCAAGTGAACGGTCAAAAAAAGATAAATCTCTACCTAATTTTTCTAAAATAGTACTGTCTGGGCCACCATCAATTAAAATTTGATGATGAGTCGGAGTTTCAATAAAAATAGCATCGCCTTGGCCTACGTCGTAAAAATGAACTACCAACAAAGAATTATTTTGAGTAAAGACATTGTGCCAAATCGAAAAACAAACAACTGTTAACATCAAAAGGATAATCTTGTATTTCTGAATTAAAAAATTCTTTAGATTCATTTGTAAAATATGAATATGCTATTTACAAGTTTTAAATTTTATTATTTAATATAATTAGTTACTTAAAAAATAAGGAGGGTTAAAAATGTATAAAAAAGCGAAGAAAAGTATAAAATATATTCAATATAATCCTAAAACAAAAATACTAAAGAAAGTAAAAAAAACATCTCTTGAAAGAGGAATAATAAGTGAAAAAATGGTAGCAAAAGCTCTAAAAGAGCTGAAAAGTGAGGGGGAAATAATAAACTTTTCAAAAGGAAATAAATATTTAGATTGGAAAAAAGGAATAGATTTTGTCGTTATTAATAAAGAAGGACAAAAACTCTTCCTGAATGCAAAATCATCAACCAAAGGAAAAAAAGAAGGATATAGAAAACATACCAGTGATATAAATTTCATTGTAAGGAAACCTGGAGAAGGAGTGAAAGAGGTTAAAGAAAAAATAATAAACATATTAAAAAGGTAGACCGGAAACAAATTAGATCTACCTTTTTTATTTAATTTGTTTAACCAATGGCTTTTCCCTAATTTTTAAATAAAGAATAAACAAGAACAGATAATAAACAGCTAACCATAACCAATGAATATTTTTTATCTCTAGGCTAGCTAAAGATAAAGAAGAAAAAAAGTCAACAATTTTCATAATATAATTTAATAAAAGCGAAGAAGGCCAAACAAAAATTTGTCCTAACAAGGTCCAAAAAATACCAAAAAAAGCTCCTAAAAAACCAAAGCCCATCACAATAGGCAGAAAACCGACTACTAAAATATTAGTTAAAGGGGCAACCAAAGATATCTTGCTGAAATTATAAATTAAAATCGGCAAAGTTGTTATTTGAGCAGCTAAACTCATAGACAATAATGTTAAAATTTTAGAATGAAAACGAGAAAGCAAAATTTTATCAAACCAAGGCTTAAAATATATAATACCCAAAACAGCGGCAAAAGAAAGTTGAAAACCTACATCATATTTTAATAATAAGGGGTTAAAAATTAATATTACTACAGCGACAAAAATAACCGAACGCCAAGCTTGGTTGAGTCGTCCTAACTTCTGGGCTAATAAACATAAAATGCCCATTAAACCGGCACGTACAGCTGAGGGGGGAGCGCCAATCATTAAAATAAAAATAATTATGCCAATCAAAGCGAAATAAAAAGCTTGGTTCCGCCAAAGTCCGAATAGAATTAAAATTTCAGATAAACCAGTAATGATAATGATAATATGCATTCCTGAAATAGCAACAATATGTCGTAGGCCGATTCGATTAAGTTTGTCTTTCAAATCTAAAGACAAACTCTGCTTATCGCCTAAAATCATTGCTCCTAAAATTGCTTCTTCGGGCGGAGAAATAATACGCAATAAAGAATGCCTAAGTTGATTTTTTAAATTAAAAAGGTTCTGATAAAAATTGTATTGCCAGCAAATAAAAATTCTCTCTAGTCCTTTTTGGCTTGAAAAATGGCAAAAAGCATCAGAGGAAATAAATTTTATTTTTGGATAATAAACCAATGAATATATTTTTTTAGTAACCAAATAATCTTGATAATTAAAATCAGGATAAACCGGGGGTGATTTTAATCTACCTTTTATCTCTAATAAATCTCCATAATGATAAATAGGATATTTCTTATGAATTAAAAAAATTTTACCCTGAAGGAGCTGATCCGCTGAATTATCTCCTTTGGCGGGCAAAACCGAAATAACATATTTTACACGATCTAAATAAATTAAAGGATCACTGCTAACAATCCCCCGAAAAACAATTTCTCCTTGATCATTATAAAGAAAAAAATTATTTGACTTATCTTCATCAATATGCTTAAAAGCTATGTCTGAACGAAAAATACCAAAAACGACAACTAAAAAAGCTACGCCAAAAAGCAATATTAATTTACCTATAAAACTTTGCCGGAAAAAAATTGTAAAAACAACTATACTTGCTGAAGCTAAAATTAAAGAAATTAACCAAATAACTGGAGAATGAAATAAAGAACCTAAATAAATACCAAATATGAATGAAAGATTCAAAACAAAGAAAACATTAGCTTTATTCACCCACTCCATCTTATTTACAAATTCCTTAATTCAGCTTTTTGAACATAAATTGAAGCGGTCCCTAAAAACTCATTCATTATTTTATCAGAATAAGGCTTTAATTTTTCAAAATTCTTGTTTAAAGTCTTAAAAGGCTTAAATTGCTGTAATGCCCAAAGTTTTGCTCCTTGTATCCATTTACCAATTTCTTTTATATCTTTTATCTGAATTAATCCGGGAACAATAGTTGTCCTAAATTCGTAATCAATTGTAGATGATTTTAAAGACTTTAATAAACTTATACTTTGATTTACATTCTCAATTAATTGTTCTGAATCTACTAATAATTTATATTTGTCAAAAGGGACTTTAACGTCCATAGCTAAATAGTCAACTAAACAATCTTCTATTAAATTTTTAAGAACATCTGGCCGACTTCCGTTTGTGTCTAATTTTACCGCCAGCTTCTTTGATTTAATCTTTTTTATAAACAATGGCAAGTCCGGCTGAATAGTCGGTTCGCCACCAGTTAAACAAACGCCTTCTAAAAAATCTTTTCGTTTATCTAAAAAACGAAAAAATGTTTCCTCAGATATTAATAAATTCTGATTAAAATAACGAGAATCAACTAGCTCTTTATTGTGACAAAAACCACAATGAAAATTACAACCGCGAGTAAAGACTGTTGCCGCAATACGTCCGGGAAAATCAATTAAGGTTAATTTCTGTAATCCAGCAATTTCCATTAATTTAAGATAAATTAATCTGGCGATATTTGAAACTCTTTTCTTTCTCTAAATTCCTCCTGTTTGCCATTATTCCATTGCTGAATTGGTCGAAGATAACCAACCACTCGCGAATATACCTCACATGGCTGCTTAACAACACATTTCGGGCAATAAAAATGTTCGCCTGAGAGATAACCATGTTGAGGACAAATACTAAAAGTAGGAGTTAAAGTAATATAAGGCAGATGGAATTTGCTGAAAACTTTTTGTATCAACTTTTTAACTGACTCTGGATTAGAAATCTGCTCCCCTAAAAAGATATGAAAAACAGTTCCTCCAGTATATCGACATTGTAGTTCGTCTTGTAATTTTAAAGCTTTAAACAAATCATCAGTATAATTTACCGGCAACTGAGAGCTATTTGTGTAATAAGGTTCTTTTTCTCCGGCAGTAATAATTTCAGGATATTTCTCTTTATCTTTTTTCGCTAAACGATAAACCGTTGATTCAGCGGGTGTCGCCTCTAAATTATAAAGATTGCCTGTTTCCTCTTGATATTTAATTAATTTTTTTCTCATAAAATCTAAAATTTCTAAAGCTAAACGACGTCCCGGAAGAGAACCAATATCACGACCAATAAAATTTAATAAACATTCATTCATGCCGGCTAAACCAATGGTTGAAAAATGATTAGCCCAATATTGACCTCTCATTTTTTCCACATTAGATAAATAATATCTAGAATAAGGATAAAGTCCTTTTCTAATAAAATTTTCTAAATTTTTTCTCTTAACTTCTAAACTAGTCTTGGCCAAATCCATTAGATGGCTTAATCTGGCAAAAAAATCTTTTTTGGTTTTAGACAAATAACCCAAACGAGGAAGATTAATTGTTACTACTCCAATTGAGCCAGTCAGAGGATTACTGCCAAAAAGCCCCCCTCCTCTTTTGTAAAGTTCTTTATTGGAAAGCCTTAAACGACAACACATAGAACGAACATCTTCTGGCTTCATTTCTGATTGAATAAAATTAGCAAAATAATTAATGCCATATTTAGCAGTTGCGTCCCACATTGGCTTTAAAGCGGGTTTATCCCAAGGAAAATCTTTTGTGATATTGATAGTAGGAATAGGAAAAGTAAATACCCTGCCCTTAGCATCACCTTCCATCATTACTTCATAAAGAGCTTGATTAAAAATATCCATTTCTTCCTGAAATTCCTCATAGGTCTCTTTTTGCGGCTGACCGCCAATAATAACTGGCTGTTTAGCGAAAGTTGCCGGAGGAACAATGTCTAAAGTAATATTAGTAAAAGGATTTTGAAAACCAACACGGGTAGGAATAGCGCAATTAAAAATAAATTCTTGAAGGGCCTGTTTAACTTGCTGATAATTCAATCCGTCATAGCGAATAAAAGGAGCAAGTAAAGTGTCAAATGAAGAGACAGCTTGAGCTCCAGCTGATTCTCCTTGAAGGGTGTAGAAAAAATTAACGAGTTGTCCCAAAGCACTCCTTAAGTGTTTAGCTGGCTTTGATTCCACTTTGCCGGCGACACCGCCAAATCCCTTCAAAAGCAATTCATACAAATCCCAACCACAACAATAAGTGCTTAAAATGTCTAAATTATGGATATGAAAATCTCCGCTTTCTACAGCTTCCCGAATTTCTTTTGGATATATCTTATTCAACCAATATTTCTTGGTTACGGCCGAAGTAACATAATGATTTAATCCTTGCAGAGAATAAGCCATATTAGCATTCTCTCTGACTTGCCAGTCTAATTCCTGAATATAGTTATCTACCATCTCTACTGCTTCATCTATAGCTGTTTTGGCTTCTCTAATCCGGCGACGCTGCTCACGATAAAGAATATAAGCTTTGGCTGTTTCAGTAAAACCTTCTAGAATCAGTGCTTCTTCAACAATATCTTGAATTTCTTCTACTTTAGGAATTTCGCCTTTTTTAAAACGGTGATTTATTAAATCAACTACTTTATCAGAAAGTTTTTTTGCCTTCAAACCGTCTCCTTGATGAGAAGCTGTTAAAGCTTTAGCGATTGCGTTAGTTATTTTTGACTTATCAAAATCAACAATAGTCCCATCTCTCTTTTGAATTTTAGTTACTCTTCTGATAAGGCTCTTTTTTTTCTTCTTAGGCATACGTTTATATATAAATTTTCTTAGATTTTAACTAATAAGATATTTACATTTTACTCTAATCACAAAAAGCAGTCAAACGACTGCTTTTTGTGGATAAGATATTTTTTCGTTAACTTATTTTATCTTCCGGCGAATAAAAGCAGGAATATCCCATTCATCTTTTTCTTCTTCTACCGGCACAGTGGTAACGGCTTCTTTTTTCTTTTTTATCTGTTTCTTTGAACTATCAACTTCTGCTGCCTCATCTATACCATCAACTTTTCTTTTATGAAACGGCTCATTGTTAAATCCTGTAGCAATAACTGTCACCTTTATTTCGCCTTTTTTAATACTCTCATCTGTCACTGCACCGAAAATAACTTTTGCCTCAGGGTCAATTGATTCAGTAATAACCTTTGCCGCTTCATTAATTTCCGTCATTGTCAAATCAGGCCCTCCACAAACATTAAACAAAACTCCTCGCGCCCCATCTATAGAAAGCTCTAATAAAGGAGAATTAATAGCGGCTCTTGCTGCCTCTATGGCTCGCTCTTCACCGCTAGCTCGACCAATTCCCATCATTGCCGAACCGGTATTCTCCATAATTGTTTTTACATCAGCAAAATCAACATTAACAATACCCGGGGTAACTACCAAATCAGAAATTCCCTGAACCGCTTGACGTAAAATGTCATCAACTACACCAAAAGCTTCTGCCAAAGAAGTATTTCTCTCAATTATTCCTAATAATTTATCATTATGAATAGTAATTAAGGTATCTACTTTGTCTTTTAAAATCCCCAAAGATTCCTCAGCAATCCTTGCTCTTTGAATCCCTTCAAAAGAAAATGGCTTAGTGACAACTGCCACAGTTAAAGCACCAGCATCTTTAGCCGCCTCAGCAATAATTGGAGAAGCTCCACTTCCTGTACCTCCTCCTAATCCACAGGTAACAAAAACCATATCTGCCCCCTTAACTACCTCGTGTATTTCTTCCCTATTTTCTTCGGCTGCTTGACGTCCTATTTCTGGATTCATACCAGCGCCCAATCCTCTAGTTAAATTTTTACCAATATGTAATTTTACCGGAGCGTCGGTATGATGGAGATCCTGAGCGTCCGTATTGATAGCAACAAAATCAACGCCTTTAATTTTACAAGCCATCATTCTTGTAATAGCATTGCCGCCGCTCCCGCCTACGCCGATTACTTTAATTTTAGCGAAAGTTTCAAGTTCAGGTTTAATCCGAGGCATAAATTATACTCAACTAACAATAATATCAATTCTTATTAATGTTAGTTGAAACTTAATGATTAATAAATCACAATAATATATTTTTTAAAAAAATACAAGAGTCCCCTCCTGTATTTCTTACATTTAAAATTTCTTTTCAACTCAAAATTATTTATTAAGGTAAAAACCCTTTTAGCCATTTTTTGATTTTAAAACCTATCTGAGACAAACTTTTTCTCTCGGATACATTTTCTCTAATATCTTTTTGATCAAAAAATTGAGGCTTTATCAATCCAACTGCTGTAGCAAAGCTTGGATCGTCCACTTTGTCGACTAAACCTTCTATTTCTGTCGGAAAACCAATTTGAACTGGCAAAGCTAATGTTTTCTTGGTTAAATCAATCAAGCCCGGGGTTTTCGCCCCTCCGCCTACTAAAACAATTCCTCCTGGCAAAAGCGCTTGCCGATCTATCTTTTTAAGTTCTTTGTTAACTAAATCTAAAATTTCAGACATTCTCGCTTCTATAATCTCAGCAATATGGCGACGAGGTACCATTCCTTCTTCCCCTTCAAGTTTTGACAAATCAACTACTTCTTTCTTATTTATCTCATTAGGCAAAACTGAACCATATTCCAGTTTAACTCTTTCTGCCACATCAATACTTGTTTTCAAACCTATAGCAATATCATTGGTAATATGAGACGCTCCGATAGGAAGAACTTGACTATGTATTATATTGCCTTCTTCAAAAACTGTCAAACCCACAGTGCCTCCACCAATATCTAAAGCCAAAACGCCTAATTCTTTCTGTCTTTTAGTCAAAACGGCTTGGGAAGCAGCAATTGGTGAAACTACTAAATCATCTATATCTAAACCTGCTAAATTAATACACTTGGTTAAATTTTTAATAAAAGGAATTGAACCCTCTATTAATAAAGTATCAACCTCCAGCCTAACTCCATTCATGCCTTCTGGATCTTTAATCATTTCTTGGCCATCTATTGTAAAACTCCGAGGAATGACATGAATAATCTCACGGTTGGGAGGCAAAGAAATTGCCCTTGAAGCCTCAATTACTCTCCTTATATCTTCTTTTGAAATCTCTCCGTCAGCCCGAGAAACGGCAATAACTCCTTTGCTAGGTCGGCTTGTTATTTGACAATCGCCAACACTTACTAAAACATGCTCAATGGGTACGCCGCTTGTCTGTTCAGCCTGTTTTACTGCCTGCCTAATAGACTTTACAACTTCCTCAATATCAACTACTGCTCCTCGCCGCATACCAGAGGAAAATGCTTGACCTACGCCAATAATTTGTGGCTTATCATCTCTTTCATTATACTTAGCGACAATTACCCTCACATTGCTCGTACCAACGTCTAAACCAACTGATATTTGCTTTTTAGACAATGTCTTTAAATTAAATTTAGTAATTGATTAATTGAATCAATTAATCAATTACTAAAACTTAAGTTTTTTTAAAATTTTATTTTTATTTTAATTTTTTTAAAATTCTTTTCTCTAAATCTTTCATCTTTTCACTTTTTCCCTTATCATTTGACTCATGATTAAACCCCAACAAATGTAAAATACCATGAACAAAAAGAACAGTCAATTCTCTCTTTAATGAATGTCCAGCTTTTAAAGATTGCTCTTTGGCAAAAGGTAAACATATTACTATTTCTCCCAAAAAATTGTCTTGTTTAAATCTTTTTGGCAAACTTTCTTTTCCCTCTTGATAATAAAAAAAGGGGAAAGCTAAAACATCGGTCGCTTTATCATAATTTCGATATTTTTTATTTAACTTCCTTATTCTATCCTTGCCAACCAAAACCAAGCTGACTTCAAAAGGTCTTTTTATTTTTAAAAAATCTAAAACCGCCTGGAAAGTTTTCTTTAAAAAAGATTTCTCTACTTTTACCCTAGTCAAATTATTTATCTCTAACATTGAACTGTTATTCCTTTGTTAAATTATTTTTTTGAAAAAACTTTTTAGCCGTTCTCTATTTTTCTTAACTCCTCACGGACTATTTGATTTACCACTTTTCCTTCAGCCCTATTCTTAACTTTTGGCATAATAATACTCATCACCTTGCCAATGTCATTCAAACCGCTTGCCTGCAATTCCTGAGCTGTTTCTTTAACTAACTCTCTTATTCTATCCAGAGAAAGCTGTCCAGGTAAAAATTGTTTCAGGACCTCTATTTCTTCCTTCTCTTTCAAAGCCAAATCTTTTCTCTTGGCTTTTTCGTAAGCCTCAACAGCCTCCCTCCGCCTTTTAATCTCGCCATTAATAATACTCAAAATTTCGTCATCTGAAAGTTGACTTTGTTTTGTTAATTCCTGAATAGCTAATTTTTCTTTATGAGACAACTTCGTCCGTTTTTCGATTTCTTTGTTTTTAATGACAGCGTTCAGAGTCCTCAAAACACGAGCCTTTAGCTCATTTTTTGTCCTTAAAGCATTTATTAAAGAATCTTCAATTTTTTTCTTTAAGCTCATCTAATTTTTTAATTTTATCTTTTGGTATCATTTCTCCCTCTCTCAGCAATCCTTGCTTTGTTAATTCTTCTCTCAAACGAAGTATCTCTTGGCGCCGTAAAGCGCTTTCTCTTTTCTTTCTTTTATTTTTTGGCTTTCTATAAAATCGCCTCTGTCGAGCCTGAATCAAAATCCCGCTTTGTTGAACAGATCTAGTAAATCTCCTAATTAAATTGCTAATTGTTTCTGTTTTTC
This sequence comes from uncultured Candidatus Saccharibacteria bacterium, assembly GCA_964480905.1. Lineage (GTDB taxonomy): Bacteria > Patescibacteriota > Minisyncoccia > Portnoybacterales > JAGGTM01 > CAYZRO01. The sequence goes on along the minus strand of CAYZRO010000001.1, from coordinate 4,849 downwards.
TCTTTTTAACCTCAATGACCACATATATACACCTCCTTTTCTTATTATATTATTTTTAATATTTATCTTACCGCTATTTAGGACGAATTTCTTCCTTTAATGGCGCCCCACCAATTAGATGTAAATGAATATGATTAATCTCTTGACCGCCATGCTTTCCAACCCTAAAAAGCAATTTATAACCATCCTGGGCGATATTTTCTTTCTCGGCAAGCTCTTTTGACACCAGTATCATTCTGCCAACCAATTCTGTATCTGCCGGCGTCAAATCCACAATAGAAGGAATGTGTTTTACAGGAATAATAAGAATGTGAACAGGAGCTATCGGATGTATATCATAAAAAGCGGCAATTTCTCTATCGCGGTAAAGAAATTTTGTTGGTATTTTCCCTTCTAATATTTGACAAAAAATACAAGATTCCATTAATTAATTTATTTATAAGCTTATAAATATTATTTATTTTTTAGTCTTTTTTTAATTTCTCTAACAATCGTTTTTAAAGGTATAACTTCTTGAGCTCCAGTCCTCATATCACGGACAATTATTGTTTCATCTAAAGCTTCCTTCTGTCCAAGAATAAGTGCTAATTTCACATTCATTTTATTAGCCAGCTTTAGCTGTGATTTTATACTATCTTTACTTACTGACTCAGCAACTTTAATCCCTGAACGCCACAACTGTTCAAATAAAGAAAGAGATCTTTTTTTGCCTAAATCGCCTAATTGAACTAGAAATACTTGAGGAAAAGATTTAACAAGAGATTTTACGGGTTTACTCTTTTTCATTAAATCAACAATTCGTTCTATCCCTCCTCCTATACCTATAGCCGGTGTCTCACGCCCACCCAATAGACTAACTAAATTATCGAATCGTCCGCCTCCGCCTATCGCTAATAATTTATTAACCGGTTCAATTTCATTTTTATTCTCTCCTCCAGTAAAAAAAATCTCAAAAACTGTTCTTGTATAATAATCAAGGCCTCTAACTAAATGCGAATCTAAAATATATGGGATTTTTAACTCATCAAGAAATTCTAAAACACTCTTGAAATGATTATGACATGAATCGCATAAATAATCAATAATTTGAGGCGCATTATTAATAAAAATTTGACACTTGTTTTGTTTGCAATCTAACAAACGAAGTGGATTAGACTTAAAACGACGCTGACAATCTGGGCATAATTTTTTAATAAAAGGACGATAATAATTTACTAAAACTTTTTTATAAGCAGGACGACAGCTGCTGCATCCCAAACTATTAATATGGACAATTAAATTTTTCAATCCTAACTCTCTGCATATATTAAAAAAAACTTGAATCACTTCGGCGTCCAAGATTGGCTCCTGACTACCAAAAATTTCAAAACCAAATTGATAAAATTGTCTATTGCGTCCGCTCTGAGGTTGCTCATAACGAAAACAAGGACCTAGATAATATAACTTAACAGGCTGAGTCATATTAAACATCCCATGCTCAATATAGGCGCGGACAACGCCAGCAGTAAATTCAGGACGAAGAACTAAATTATCTTTCCCTTTAGTTTTAAAACTATACATCTCTTTCTCCACTACATCAGTGCTTAAGCCAACGCTTCTAGCAAAAAGTTGAGCTTCTTCTATAATTGGGGTGTCAATTCGAGAAAATCCATAGATTTCACAAATACGCTTCACAGTTTGGCGAACTTTTTCCCAATAAATCTGTTCATCTGGCAAAATATCATAAACCCCTTTTGGAGATCTAAAAACCTTTTTCCCTCTAGGCATAAGCTTTTAAACAAATTAATTCTTAATCAATTGATAATTTATTGAAGCAAAAGCTTGAGCTTTATCAAAAGGCCAAGCCCTTAACCAAACACGGCCAACAATATAATGTTGAGGAACAAGACCCCAAATTCTTGAATCAGCGCTCGCTTGTCTATTATCGCCTAAAACAAAATAATCATTCTCATCTAAAGTTACTTTTAAATCACCTTTAGTCTCTTCATTTCTTAAATACATAGACTCATCTAAAATCATTCCCTGAGGAAAAGCATTATTGTAAATAATTACTTGACCATTTTTAATTTCCACGGTTTCACCCGGCAAGCCAATTATTCGTTTTATATAATATTGCGAAGGATCAAGAGGAAATTTAAAAACAACTACATCGCCTCTCTTGGGGCTACTAAAATGGTAAACTAATTCATTAACTATCAAATAATCACCATTTTCAAAATTCGGTTCCATCGAAGCTCCTCTGACAAAAAACGGCTGAACAATAAAAAACTTTAAAGGAATAATAATTAAAAGAGAAATAATAACTATTTTTATTGTTTCATAACTAAAAATTAAAAATTTCTTCATGCCTTTTCAATATCAATAATTTTTATTGATTATAAAATACCATAACTTTTAATTTAAATCAAATAACAGTATAATAAAATCATGAAATTAATTATTGGTTTAGGAAATCCCGGAATAAAATACAAAGAAACACGACATAATACAGGCTTTATGGCGATTGATTTTTTAGTAAAAAAACTCCAACCAATAAAAAACTGGAAAAAAAATAAAAAAGCCCATTACCTTTATATCAGTAGCCGAATTGCTAAGAAAAACATTATATTAGTTAAACCTTTAACTTATATGAATAACTCCGGACAAACAGCTGCCTTGTTAAAAAACCAATATGGAATAAACAACCAAGATATTGTCGTTATCCATGACGATATCGATCTTGATTTAGGGACGATTAAAATTTCAATAAATAAAAGTTCTGCCGGACATAAAGGAGTAGAATCTATTATTAAGGCGCTGAATTCAAAAAATTTCATTCGTTTAAGAATAGGTATTAGGCCTAAACCACAAAAGCAAAATCCCCTTCAAAGCATAGAAACAAAAAATTTCGTTCTGAATAAATTTAAGTTAGAAGAAAGAAAAAAAATTAACAGAGTCCTAAAAAAAATTCCTGAGTTAATCCAAGAAATTATAAATGCTAAACAAATAACTGCCAAAACAATCAAGATAGAATAAAAACCAAGAAAAATATTTTTAATTTATCTCAACAACCTCTATAGTTGTATATAACTGACGATGGCCCTTTTTAATTTTATATCTTTTCTTTGGTTTATATTTGAAAATAATTTTTTTCTCAGACTTACCGTGTTTCAAAATTTTAGCTTTCACTTTTGACTGCTTAACAATCGGAGTGCCTATTTTCAACTTTTTATCTTTCCATAACAATAACACATCCTTAAAAACTATTGTTCGTCCTTCAGGTTTCTCTATTTTGGCTACTTCAATTTTATCTCCCGGAGAAACTTTATATTGTTTTCCCCCAATTTTAACTACTGCAAACATATTTTTAAATTATTTATCCTATTTATCTTTAGAAATTTAGATATTAAGTTTAAATTATAATTTTTTTCGCCTTTAGTCAATAAAATAAATTAATTTTTTATTTACAAAGATATTACTTATACTTATTCAAATCTACAACCTCACCCCAATTATTATAATCATCAGAACAAGTAAGAAGAATAATCTGAAATTTATTGCTTAACTCTTGAAGAATTTTCTTTGTTTCTTTACGTCTATCTAAATCTAAAGAGATAAAAGGATCATCTAAAATAACTAAAGGATGCTGATTAGCCTTGTTCAATAACTGAATTAAGGCAAATCTGGCGACTAAATACAAAAGATCGATAGTGCCTCTGCTTAATTCTTCATCAGGTATTAATATCTCTTTTTTTTCCGGACTCCAAACTTTTAAGGACAAATTATCATCCAAAACCATTTGGCTATATTTGTTTCGGGTAATCCTTTTTAAAAAATAGGCCATTCGATGTTCTAAACTATTTCGAATTTTTGAAATCGTCTCAACTTTTGCTTCTAAAAAAACTTCTTTTAACAACAAATATATTTTTTTCTTTTTTAATAGATAAGCTAACTTTTCTTTAAAATGGTTTATCTCTTCTTCTAACTCAATTAAGTGCTCTTGATTGATTGGGCTTTGCTTCAAAATTGCTGAATATTCAGCAATTTGCCTGCTCATTGTTTCTTTATGGCTTTCTAAATTTCTTAATTCTGATTCTAGTTTCTTAAGATTCTCTAAAGAAGGTTTTTGAAACTTATATTCCTCTTTAATCTTTTCTTCTTCAATGGCAATCCGCTTAGCCAAATGCAGCTTTTTACTCTTTAAATCAGCCAAAGACCTACCTCTTAAAATTCCTTGCTTCTCTCCCTTAATTTTTTCTAATCGTTTAGCCAACCTCTGAAGAGTGGAATTATTTTCAGTCTTTAAACCGGATATATACTTTCTAAAAAATAAAATTAAGGAAAAAATTGATAAGAAAAAAAACAAAAACAACCAATGACTAATAAAATACCCTAAAACCCCTAAAACTAAACCAACAAAAAAAACAACGGCAAAGATAAAAGAATTATTTGTGATTTTTGTTCCGACTTTAACGCCTGAAAATTCTTTTATTTGTTTTTTTAATTCTTTTTCTTCTTTTTCTAAATCCTCTATTCTTTGTAAATCTTGATAAATAAAATTTAAATCATTTTCATTCTGTTTTATTTTTTCTTGTGCTTGAAAATAAAAACGAATGTCTTTTACGTTTTCTTCTATTAATTTATATTGCTTTTTTAATTTCTCGTATTTCTCTGAAAGTTCTTTAAGTTGCGATCTGACTAGATTTTTTTCCTGCAGTCGTTTCTTTAATTCTTGGTATTGCTGCTCCAATATCTGTAATTTATCAGTTATTGCTTTTATCAAACCCGGATTCTTTACAGGATGTCCCTCGGAACCACGAACCAAATCGTTTATTTTTTTCTCTAAACGCTTCAAAATATCTACTATACT